>DATEIF010000515.1:0-9022 GCA_035279205.1 Vineibacter sp. | reverse complement strand
TTCCAGGCTGCAGCGGTGCAAGGTGACGACGAAGCCCAGGTCTACTTGGCTGAAATGTATTTCAGCGGTCGCGGTGTGAACCGGAATGCTCAGATGGGCGCGAAGCTCTATCGTCTCAGCGCCGAACAGGGCAATGCTCGTGCGCAAACAGGTTTGGGTGTCGCCTATCTTTCTGGCGCTGGCGTAACGCAAAGTGATACCGAGGCGGTGAGATGGCTGCGTGCCGCGTCAGCGCAAGATGACGCCGCCGCCCACTTTCATTTAGGTGTCATGTACTTCGAAGGCCGCGGCCTTGCGCAGGATAAGGAAACGGCGGTCAAGCTCCTTCATCGCAGTGCCGAGCGAGATTTTGCCCGTGCGCAGTACGCTCTCGGGGTTGTCTACCACCGTGGTGACGGGGTAGCGCAGGATTTTGCAGCTGCGGCGGCATGGTATCGCAAGGCGGCGGACCAGGGCCATGTCTACGCCCAGTACTGGCTGAGTATCTTGTGTAAAGAAGGCTTGGGTGTGGCCCATGACGATCAAGCGGCATTGCGATGGTTGCGGCAGGCCGCCGAACGAGGGCTCGCCGTGGCTCAGCGCGACCTCGGTCGTCGTTATGCGCGTGGTGTTGGTGTAGCGGAGGATCTTGTCGAGGCAGCGCGCTGGTATCGCCGCGCGGCGGAGCAAGGTGACGCTCCGGCGCAGCATGATCTTGGCATCGCCTATAGCACCGGCCATGGCGTGCCCCAGGATGATATTCAGGCCTACATATGGCTCGCACTCTCTGCTTCCGAGGTTCAGCCGGGTGACCCCGAGGAACGCAATCGCACCGCGAGCTTCCGCGATCGGGTTGCTGCGCGGCTGACACCGGAGCAGATCAACAACGCGCTCCTGCGCGTCGTTGATTTCGAGCCGGTTACGCCGTTCCGATAGTGCGGATGGCCGACGCCTAGGCCGCCTGGGCCGCCACGCGTGCCGTCGGCCGGTCGTTCATCAGCAGCTGCGCGGTGCCCGCGATCAGGCCGATCAGCACGGCGACCTGCCAGGCGCGGTCGTAGGAGCCGAGCACGTCGTAGATCAGGCCGCCGCCCCAGGCACCCAGGAACGAGCCGACCTGGTGGCTGAAGAAGGCAATGCCGGTGAGCGTCGACAGGAAGCGGATGCCGAAGATCTCGGTCACCAGCCCGTTGACCAGCGGGATCACGCCCAGCCATAGCAGGCCCATGGCGGCGGCGAACACCAATGTGCTGGCCTGGCTGATCGGCAGCGAGAAATAGGCGGCGATGAACAGCGAGCGCAGCACATAGATCAGACCCAGCAACAGGCGTTTGGGGTAACGATCGCCCAGCCAACCGAACAGCCATGAGCCCAGCACATTGAAAGCGCCGATCACCGCCAGCGCCTGGGCGCCCACCATGGGATCGAGCCCGCAGCTGGCCAGGAACGTCGGCAGGTGCGAGGTGATGAACACCAGCTGCAGGCCGCAGACGAAGAACGCCAGCGCCATCACGACGTAGCCGTTATGGCGCCACGCCTCGTCGAGCGCCCGGCCCAGGGTCAGGTCCTTGTCGCGCGCCGTGGCATTGGGCAGCCGGTCGGCGCCGCTGCCGATGAAGGCTGCCGGCAGCATCACCGCCGCCATGCCGATGAAACCCAGCAGGGCGAAGCGCCAGCCGTGGTCCTGCATCAGCACCTGGGCGAAGGGCGAGGCGACGAAGGTGCCGATCGAGCCCGCAGCCGACACCAGGCCGAACGCCAGGCTGCGCCGGGTCGGCACCACCACGCGCGCAGCGATGTTGGCGGCGATGCCCGACGTGGTGCACGAGAGTGCCACGCCGACCAGCAGTCCGGCGCCGATGGTGATGGTGAGCGCATCCGTGGCCCATGCCGTGAGCGCCAGGCCGGCGGCATAGAGCGCGCTGCCGACCAGTGCGATCCAGCGCGTGCCGTAGCGGTCGACCAGGGCGCCGATGAAGGGCTGCGTGATGCCCCACACGATGTTCTGCACGGCGATGGCGAACTGGAAGTCGGCGGCGGTGATGCCGAGCTCGTGCATCACCGAGGGTTGGAACAGGCCCAGGCTCTGGCGCATGCCCATGGCAAGGCTCAGCATGACGGCGGCGCCGCCCAGGATGGCGAAGCTCTGGGCGCGGTTCAGGGCGGCGGTGTGGAAGGACGGGGCGGTCATGGTTGTTTGCCGGCGGGAGGGGATTGGATGGCGGCACCATATACACCGATCGGTGTGCCGCCACATGCAAATGCCTCACACCCGGATGAGCGCAGCGCAACCGAGCGGGGACAATTTTCGGCGTGACAGGCCCGGCAATCGGTCGCAGCGTCCCGATGTTCCGAAATCGAGGGGGAAACCATGACGACATTCGTTCTGGTCCACGGGGCCTGGCATGGCGGTTGGTGCTATGCCCGGACGGCCAAGCTGCTGCGCGCGCAGGGCCATGACGTGTTCACGCCGACGATGACCGGTGTCGGCGAGCGCTCGCACCTCGACATGGTCAACGTGAATCTCAGCCTTCACATCCAGGACATCGTCAACGTCTTCAAATGGGAGGACCTGACCGATGTCGTGCTGTGCGGCCACTCCTACGGCGGCATGGTGATCACAGGCGTCGCCGATGCACTGCCGGATCGCATCCGCTCGCTGGTCTATCTCGATGCTTTCGTGCCCGAGGATGGCAGTACGCTCTGGAATCATCTGGCGGAGGCTCAGAAGGAGTTTTTCATGGCCGGCGTCGCGAAGAACGCCGGGGTCAAAACCGATCCGATTCCCGGTGAGGCCTTTGCCGTCAATGCCAAGGATCTCGCCTGGGTCAACGGCAAGTGCGTCCCTATGGGCGTCGGCTGTTTCCTCGAACCGGCCCGGCTCAGCGGCGCCCACCGGCGGGTGGCCAAGCGCACTTATATCTATGCGTCAGGCTGGAGCCCGTCGCCGTTCACGGCTTTCTACGAAAAGCTCAAGGACGATCCGGTATGGAAGATGCAGGTCAGCCCGGTTGGCCATGATGTTATGGTCGACGATCCCAAGGGCCTCGCGGACATGCTGATCGCGGCGGCGTGAGGTTCGTCGCGGCAGCGGGATTCAACCGAAAATTGGTGGTTGCCCACAGGCCGGGTGCGCTAGGTTCGCCGCCGTGAGGTAGGAGCGGCCGTCGCCGCTCCGGGAAAGCCGAAAGGAGCGCCCCATGGCCGGCAGCGTCAACAAAGTCATCCTCGTTGGAAATCTCGGCCGCGACCCCGAAATCAGGAACATGCAGAACGGCGGCATGGTCGTGAACATGTCGGTCGCGACATCCGAGAACTGGCGCGACAAGGCCACCGGCGAACGCAAGGAACGCACCGAATGGCATCGCGTCGTGATCTTCAACGACAAGATCGGTGAGATCGCGCAGAAGTATCTCCGCAAGGGTTCCAAGGTCTACCTCGAGGGCCAGCTGGCGACCCGTAAGTGGACCGACAAGGACAACCAGGAGCGCTACACGACGGAGGTGGTGATTCCGCGCTTCGGCGGCACGCTCACCCTGCTCGACAGCCGCGGTGAAGGCGGCGGCGGGGGTGGCGGCGACTATGACTTCGGCGGCAATGGCAACGGCGGCGGCGGCTCGAGCGGCGGCGGTGGCGGTCGTTCGACACCGCGCAGCGGCGGTGGCGGCGGCGGTCGCCCCGAGCTCGACGACGACGTGCCGTTCTAGTTTCTCCCGGGGAGCGCCGGCGTCGGGCCTCGCTCCCTCAGGCCGGCAAGCCCATTGTCTGCAGCGCAGCGATGGTCGTGGCGGGATCGCGGTGGTGAATGCCCCGCATGCCCAGCGCGCTGGCGGCATCGGCATTGACCTTGTTGTCGTCGATGAAAACCGCGTCGGTTGGCGCGAAGCCGCCGCGGGAAAACAGCACCTGGAACAGGCGCGGGTCCGGCTTGACCAGCTGCTCCTCGCCCGAGACGACAATGTCGCGAAACAGCGACAGGCAGGGCAGGCGTGGCCGCGTGCGCGCAAACGTGTCGGCCGCCCAGTTGGTGAGCGCATAAAGCCGCGTGCCGGCAGCGTGCAGGCGTTCGAGCAGCGCGACCATCGGTATGATCTCGCCACGGACGGCCTCGTCGAAGCGCTCGACGTAAGCCGCGATCTCGGTGGCGTGCTCGGGATGGCGCGCCAGCGTATCGGCGATCGCGGCACGTGAATCGCGGTCGACATCAAGCCGCAGATAGAACGCGCCATTGCACACATTGGCCAAAAACCAGTCCAGGCGCTGGGTGTCGTCGAACAGCTTGCTGAAGAGATAGCGCGGGTTCCAGTCGACGAGGACCCCGCCAAGATCGAATACGACGACGGACGGCACGGCTTGCTCGGACGATGGCGGCACAGGGAACTCCGACCTGGACATGACGAGAATGCGCATTATAGCCGATCGATCATGTCCCCGTTTTGACAAGGATCGCGGCGCGGTGGCGCATGGTCGGCAAATCTGTTGGGATACGGTCATGACTCAAACCGTTGGTCAAATCCTCGCCGATCTCTGGCAGGTTGCGGGCGGCCACGCCCGGGCGCTCGACGATGTCGAATTGAGCGGTGCCGAGCCGGCGCTGCCGTCCTCCTTTCGCGTCGGCGCCGCCGCGCAAGCCAGCATCGCGGCAGCCACCGCGGCGGCGGCCGAGGTGTGGCGGCTGCGGACCGGCCGGCACCAGCGCATAGCGGTCGACATGCGCCATGCCGCCGTCGAATTCCGCAGCGAGCGCTATTTGTTGGTGGATGGCAAATCCCCCAGCGAGCCGTGGGACAAGATTGCCCGGACCTACCGCTGCGGCGATGGCCGTTGGGTACGGCTGCACACCAACTTCCCGCACCACCGCGACGGCGTACTGAAGCTGCTCGGTTGTGCCTACGACCGCGATGCCGTCGCTCAGGCCCTGGCCGGCTGGAAGGCCGAGGCCTTCGAGCAGGCGGCCGCCGATGCCGGCTTGGTGGTGGCGATGATGCGCAGCCCGGCCGAGTGGGATGCGCATCCCCAGGGTCAGGCGCTGGCCGAGCTGCCGTTGATGCGGATCGAGAAGATCGGCGAGGCGCCGGCCGGCGCGCTTCCCGACGATCCGCAACAGCCGTTGAGCGGCGTGCGCGTGCTTGACCTGACGCGGATCATTGCCGGCCCGGTCTGTGGCCGCACCTTGGCAGCGCATGGCGCCGAGGTGCTGAACGTCAGCGGCCCCGGCTTGCCGTCGGTAGAGCCGCTGGTGATCGACACCGGCCGCGGCAAGCGCGCCGCGCATGTCGATTTGCGTACGCAGGACGGCAAGGAAACCCTGCAGGCCCTGGTGCGCGGTGCCGATATCTTCGTGCAGGGCTACCGGCCTCATGCCATTGCCGGCCGCGGCTTCGATCCGGCGACGCTCGCTACCCTGCGACCCGGCATCGTTTGCGTCACGCTCTCCGCCTATGGCGACGCCGGCCCGTGGGCGGGGAGGCGCGGCTTCGATTCGCTGGTCCAGACGGCCAGCGGTATCAACCACGCCGAGGCCGAAGCCGCCGGTATGACGGACCCCAAACCGCTGCCCTGCCAGGCGCTGGACCATGCCTCGGGCTATCTGCTGGCGCTGGGGGCCATGATCGCGCTGCTCCGCCGTGCCCGCGAGGGCGGCAGCTGGCATGTCCGCGTGTCGCTGGCGCAGACTGGCCGATGGATCACACATCTGGGCCGATTGGAGGCCGGTCTTGCGGCGCCCGATCCACGTCTGGAGGACATCAGGGACCTGCTCGAGGAGTCCGACAGCGGCTTCGGTCGCCTCACGGCCGTACGCCATGCCGGTCTGTTGTCGGAAACGCCGCCGCGATGGGAACGCCCCACTGTCCCGCTCGGGACCCATGCGCCGGCCTGGCTGCCATGACGGTGCTTCGACACACCGATTGCACGCTTAAGTAGAAGAACACGCCGTCTTTGTCGCGGCATCAACGGTTCTCGCCGGCCCCCGCCGCCGGGACCAGATTTGCCGTTCCATCGCGCACCGGGGAATTCACAGTTGGACACTCGGACAAGCGAGATAACGGCATATAAATCAACAGCTTGCGATGTGTCCGGCCAGCGGGATTTCGTTTGCGCAAACCGCGCCATTTGGTAGTGTGCGCCGCGCCCTTCCGGTCCCGCCGGAAAGGCCCTGTCTAGCGCTTCACATTGCTTGCAAAAGTCCCGTGTCGGCGCCGCGGGGCAAGCCCGGAATTTGATCCTGCGCCAAGAGTATCCGCGTGACCGACGCCACAGCACCGCAAGACGACCCCCTGCCGCCGCCACCGCCGCCGGGCGACATCGCGCCCGTGACCATCGAAGAGGAGATGCGGCGCAGCTACCTCGATTACGCCATGAGCGTGATCGTCTCGCGCGCCCTGCCCGATGCGCGCGACGGGCTGAAGCCGGTGCAACGGCGCATCCTCTACGCCATGAAGGAAGGCGGCTACGACTCGACGCGGCCCTTCCGCAAGTCGGCGCGCATCGTCGGCGACGTGATGGGTAAATACCACCCGCACGGCGACCAGCCGATCTACGACGCCATGGTGCGCATGGCGCAGGACTTCTCCGTGCGCCTGCCGCTGATCGACGGCCAGGGCAACTTCGGCTCGATGGACGGCGATCCGCCGGCGGCCATGCGGTACACCGAGGCCCGCCTAGCGCGCGTGGCCGAGACGATGCTGGACGACATCGACAAGGACACCGTCGATTTCCAGCCCAACTACGACGACCAGGGCCGCGAGCCGACCGTGCTGCCGGCGCGCTTCCCCAACCTGCTGGCCAACGGTGTCGGCGGCATTGCCGTGGGCATGGCCACCAACATCCCGCCGCACAATCTCGGCGAGCTGATCGACGCCTGCTGCGCGCTGATCGACGACCCCGGCCTGACACATCAGCGGCTGCAGGAGATTGTGCCGGGCCCGGATTTCCCGACCGGCGCCACGATCGTGGGTCGCAACGGCATCCGCTCGGCCTACGAGATCGGCCGCGGCTCGATCATCATGCAGGCGCGCACCAAGTTCGAGGAGCTGCGCGGTGGCCGCGAGGCGATCATCGTCACCCAGGTGCCGTTCCAGGAGAACAAGGCCAAGATCGTCGAGCGCATCGCCGAGGTGGTGCGCGAGAAACGGGTCGAGGGCATCGGCGACCTGCGCGACGAGAGCGACCGCGACGGCGTGCGCATCGTCATCGAGCTGCGCCGCGACGCCATGGCCGACGTGGTGTTGAAGCAGTTGTTCCGCTTCACGCCGCTGCGCAGCAGCTTCCCGGTCAACGCGCTGGCCCTGGATGGTGGCCGGCCGCGGGTGATGACGCTGAAGGAGTTGCTGCAGGCCTTCATCCACTTCCGCGAGGACGTGATCACCCGCCGCACGCGCTTCGAGCTGAATGCCGCGCGCAATCGGGCCCACGTGCTGGTGGGACTGGCCATCGCCGTGGCCAATATCGACGAGGTGATCGAGACCATTCGTCGCTCGCCCGACCCGACGACCGCGCGCGAGCGCCTGATGGCGCGCGACTGGCCGGCGCAGGACGTGCAGGTGCTGATCGAGCTGATCGATGAGCCTGGCCACAAGGTCGCTGCCGACGGCACCTACCGGCTGTCGGAAGTCCAGGCCCGCGCCATCCTCGACCTGCGCCTGCACCGGCTGACCGGGCTGGAGCGCGACAAGATCGCCGAGGAGCTGCAGGAAGTCGCCAGCGAGATCCGCGGCTTCCTCGAACTGCTGGCATCGCGGGAGAAGCTCTATGCGCTGATGCGCAGCGAGCTGATCGAGATCAAGGAGCGCTTCGCGACGCCGCGGCGCACGGAGATCGTCGACGACGAGCTGGAAACCGACATCGAGGAGCTGATCCAGCGCGAGGACATGGTCGTCACCGTCACGCATGGCGGCTACGTCAAGCGCGTGCCCGTGGCCTCCTACCGCGCCCAGCGCCGCGGCGGCAAGGGCCGCGCCGGCATGTCCACGCGCGATGACGACTTCGTCTCCACCGTGTTCGTCGCCAACACGCATACGCCGATGCTGTTCTTCACCAGCCGCGGCATCGTGCACAAGCTCAAGGTCTGGCGCCTGCCCCTGGGAGCGCCGCAGGCCCGCGGCAAAGCCTTCGTGAACCTGCTGCCGCTGCAGGCGGGCGAGACCATCTCGACGGTCATGCCGATGCCGGAGGACGAAGCCAGCTGGTCGACGTTGCAGGTGATGTTCGCCACCGCGCGCGGCGGTGCTCGGCGCAACGAGCTGTCGGACTTCGTCAGCGTCAACCAGGGCGGCAAGATCGCCATGAAGTTCGAGGGCGCCGACGAAGGCGACCGCCTGATCGCGGCCCAGGTCTGCAGCGAGGAGCAGGATGTGCTTCTGGCCACGCGCCTGGGCAAGGCGATCCGCTTCCCGGTCTCTGCGGTGCGCGTCTTTGCCAGCCGCAACTCGACCGGCGTGCGCGGCATTGCCCTGGCCGACGGCGACGAAGTGATCTCGATGACGCTGCTCGACAGCGGCCGCGCCACGACGGAAGAGCGTGACGCCTACCTGCGCCAGGCGCGGCTGCTGCGCCAGCAGGAGAACGGCAATGGCGATGCCGACGCGCCGGCCGCCGAGGACGCCAACGGCAGCGCCAATGGTGCCGCCGAGGAGGGCAATGGTGCCCAGATCACCCTGACGCCGGAGCGTTTCGCCGAGCTGGCGGCACGCGAGGACTTCGTGTTGACGGTGGCCTCGACCGGCTTCGGCAAGCGTACCTCGGCCTACGAATATCGCCTCACCGGTCGTGGCGGCAAAGGCGTCGACCTGATGAACCTGGCATCGTCAGGCGCCACGGTGGCGGCCGCCTTCCCGGTATCGGCGCGCGATCAGATCATGGTCATGACCGACGGCGGCACGCTGATCCGCTGCCCGGTCGAAGGCATCCGCATCGCCGGCCGCAACACGCGCGGCGTGCGCATTGTGTCGGTGTCGGAGGGCGAGAAGGTGGTCTCGGTGGCGCACATCGTGGACGACGCCGAAACCGACGAGGCGACCGGGAAGTAGAAAGTCTCCTCTCC
>DATEIF010000514.1:0-5590 GCA_035279205.1 Vineibacter sp. | reverse complement strand
CTTGGTACGCTGCGCCATCGGCATGTCAGGGTAATCCGCGACTACGGCATGTTCGACCGTCGCGAGGCGCCGCAATTCTACCCCGACGTCCCGCGCGGCGGAACGTGACCCGCGCCGTGGGGTGACGATACCGTTTGCACCCGCTGCCGACCTTGGCCACACTGAACGCCGGTTCACACGAGGGCGGGGCAGGCATGCGCGTGGGCGTCGAAGTGGGCGGAACCTTTACCGACCTGGTCGCGGTCAGCGGCGGTCGCGTCGTCGTCACCAAAGTACCCAGCACGCCACGCAGCCCCGATATCGGCGCGCTCAACGCGCTGCGGGCCTCCGGCCTCGACCTCAAGGGCATCGCCGATCTTGGCCATGGCTCGACCGTGGCCACCAACGCCGTGCTCGAGCGCAAGGGCGCCAAGGTGGCGTTCGTCACGACGGACGGCTTTCGCGACCTGTTGTTCCTGCAGCGTCACGATCGGCGCAACATCTATGATCTCGCGTACCAGAAGCCGTCGCCGCCGCTCTATCGCCGCGATTGCTTCGAGGTCCCCGAACGCATGCTGGCCGATGGCACGGCATCGACGCCGCTGGACGAGACGGCGGTCCGCGGCAGGCTGATCCCGGCCTTGAAGACGGGCGGCTACCGTGCCGTCGCCATCTGCCTGCTCAATGCCTATGCCAACCCGGCGCACGAGCTGGGCGTGGCCGAGCTGGTGCGCGCCGAGCTGCCGGATATGCTGGTGACCTGCTCGCACGAGATCGTGCGCGAGTTCCGCGAGTACGAGCGCGCCTCGACCACGCTGTTGTCGGCGTACGTGCAGCCGGTGATCGATGGCTACCTCGATCGCTTCGCACGCACCCTGGCGGACGATGGCTTTGCCGGCCGCTTCACGGTGATGCAGTCCAACGGCGGCCGCCTGCCTGCGGACGCCATGCGCAAGAGCGCGATCACGGCGCTGTACTCGGGGCCAGCGGCGGGCGTGGTCGGCGCCACGCGCCAGGTCGAGCGCTCGGGCTTTCGCAACCTCGTCACCTTCGACATGGGCGGCACCAGTACCGACGTGTGCCTGGTCGAGAACGGCCGCCCGTCGCTGGCGTCGGAGACCGAGATCGACGGCCTGCCGATCCGCACGCCGGTGCTCGACATCGTGTCGGTAGGTGCCGGCGGCGGCAGCATCGCCTGGGTCGACGATGGCGGCATGCTGCGGGTGGGCCCGCAGAGCGCCGGTGCCGAGCCGGGCCCGGCCTGCTACGGCAAGGGCGGCCGCGAGGCCACCACGACCGATGCGCATGTCGTGATCGGCACCATCCGGCCGGGCTCGTTCCTGGGCGGGCGCATGATGCTCGACGCCACGGCGGCGCATCAGGTCTTCGAGCCCATCGCCACCAAGTACGACATGAGCATCGAGCAGGCGGCTTCAAGCGTGCTGCGGCTGGCCGATGCCAATATCGTGCGCGCCATCCAGCTCGTGTCGACCGAGCGCGGCCGCGACCCACGCGACTATGTGCTGGTGCCGTTCGGCGGCGCGGGTCCGCTGCACGCTGCCAAGGTGGCCGAAGATCTCGGCATCACCACCATCGTCGTGCCCCCCAACCCCGGCGTGATCTCCGCCTACGGGCTGGTGGCGTCGGACTACACCAAGTTCGACACCATCACGCGCAAGATGCGCCTGGACGAGGCGGCGGCCGAGGACGTCAGCGACCGCTTCTGCGAAATGCGCATCAGGCTCGCGGCCCAGTTCCGCGACATGGGCCTGTCGGGCTGCCTTGCGTTCACGCACACGCTGGAGATGCGCTTTGTCGGCCAGGCGTTCGAGGTGCCGGTCGAGATCGAGGCGGAGCGCATCCAGTCGCTGGATGCCGCCTATCTCGCCGAGCGTTTCGCCGATGCGCACCATCGCGTCTTCATGCACGGCGCCGGCCTCGACCGGCCGGTCGAGATCGTGGCGCTGCGGGTCGGCGCCACCCTGCCGATCGAATCGCTGCCGACCCTGGAGCGCGAGCGCCAGCCGCCGCGCGCGCCGGAGACGACGCGGATTTTCGAGGGCGGGCGCTGGGTCGATTGCACCCGCCACGCCGCCGAGGCGATGACGGCCGGCGAGACCATCGCCGGGCCGGCCGTGATCGAAGGCTACACCGCCACCACCTACGTTCCGACCGGCTGGTCGGCCACGATCGACGCCGCCGATAACATGGTGGTCAGCAAAGTCCTTCCCCCGGAGGGGGAAGGTGGCGCGTAGCGCCGGAAGGGGGATGTTCGTTCGGAATCGATGTTGGTGTCACGGACTGAGAATGATCGAACATCCCCCTTCCGCCCTTCGGGCACCTTCCCCCTCCGGGGGAAGGAACAGGAACGATACCGGAGTGCGTCTATGTCCATGAACCCGATCGACTATGCCGTGATCAGCCAGGCGCTCGTGGCCGGTGCGCGCGAGATGGGCGTCAAGCTGATCCGCTCGGCCTACTCGACCATCCTGCGCGAGGCGCGCGACGGCTCGGCCGGCCTGATGGACCGCCACGGCAACACCGTGGCGCAGGCCGAGCTGATCCCCATGCAGCTGGGGCCGATCGGCGAGACCCTGCGCGCCTGTCTGAAGCGCTATCCTGTCGAGACGCTGCAGGACGGCGACTTCCTGATCAACAACGATCCCTTCGAGGGCGGCCAGCACATTCCCGACGTCTTCATCTTCACGCCGATCTTCGTCGATGGCCAGGTCGTGGGCTTCGGCGCCAGCGTGGCGCACCATCTCGATCTCGGCGGCGGCGCACCTGGGCTGAACATCCACGCCAGCGACGTCTACCAGGAAGGCCTGCGCATCCCGCCCTCGAAGTACAACTTCGATCGCGACTGGAGCGGCGGTGCTTTCGAACGCCTGGTGACCGCCAATGTGCGCGTGCCCGATCTCACCATCGGTGATTTCAACGCCCAGTTCGCCGCCAACCACATCGGGGCGGCGCGCGTGAAGCAGCTCTGTGCACGCTATGGCGCCGCGGCCGTGATGGACGTGATGCGCGAGATGCAGGACTACAGCGAGCGCCGCGTGCGCGCCGCGATCGCCCAGGCCCCCAAGGGCGTCTATTACGGCGAGGACGCCGTCGACGACGATGGGCTCAGCGACACGCCGCTGGTGATCAAGACCAAGGTCACGATCGCTGACGATGGCGTCGAGGTCGATTTCGAGGGCACCTGCGCCCAGGTCAAGCGCAACCTCAACTGTCCGTACTCGTCGACCCTGAGCGCCGTGCTGTCGTGCGTGAAGTCGGTGCTGACCAGCCCCGACATTCCCTACAACGAGGGCATGGCGCGGCCGATCAAGGTCAAGGTGCCGTATGGCAGCCTGATGAACCCGCGCCCGCCGGCGCCGGTGCGCGCCCGCATGGTGCCGGCCTTCCGCGCCTTCAATGCCGTGATGAAGGCGCTGGCCCAGGCCATGCCAGAGCGGGTGATCGCCTGCGGCTTCGACACCACGACGGCGCTCTGCCTGTCGCGGCTGGGCGAAGCGGGCTACTCGGTCTATCTCGAGATCTTCGGCGGCGGCTACGGCGGCTCGAAGTCGGCCGACGGTTGCGATGCCGTCGACGGGCCGCTCAGCAACTGCTCCAACGCGCCCGTCGAGTCGCTGGATCTCGACTACGACTGGTTCCGCGTCGCCGGCTACACTCTGGAACCGGACTCCTTTGGCATGGGCGCCCAGCGCGGCGGCGCCGGCCTTCGCCGCCGCTACGAGATTCTGCGCGACGACGTGCAGCTCGCGATCTACTCCGACCGCTTCCGCCTGGCGCCTGAAGGCCTGTTCGGCGGTGAGCCGGCCAAGACCGGCGGTTGCGTGGTGTTGCGCACCGACGGCAGCACGCAGTCGCTGCGCTCCAAGGCCGCCGTCGATCTGCACAAGGGCGACGTGGTCGAGATGTCGGTCGGCGGTGGCGGCGGCTACGGCCATCCCAGCGAACGCAGCGACGCCCTGATCGACCGCGACCTGCAGGACGGCATTCTCACGCGCGATCCGCGGATGGGACGGCGGCTCGCGGCGGAGTGATCCGACGCCGCATGCGCGTCGGCTTCTGAGAAACCCTGGACGCCGAGCTGCCTTGCAGGCCCGGCGGCTGGCCGCCGTGCGGCGGGCTGGATATACCGGAGCCTCACGAGAGGCGCGTCGGGAGGAAGCCATGCCGTTCGACCTGGTGGAAGAGCACCGCATGCTGCGGGACGTGGTGGCGAAGTTCGTCGACAACGAGCTGATGCCGCTGGAGAAGGCCGTGCTGGACCGCGAGATGTCGGGCGGCAAGGTCGGCCTCACCGAGGCCGAGGAAGCGCCGATCCTGAAGAAGTGCAAGGAGCTCGGCCTGTGGGGCCTCGACGCGCCGGAGGAGTTCGGCGGTGCCAACCTGCCGGCGGTGGCGCTGATGGCGGTGAACGAGGAGATCGGCCGCACCGTGGTGCCGTTCACCTTTCCGCCCGATTCGCCCAACATGCACATGCTGATGGCGACGGCGAGCCCATTGCAGCGCCAGAAATACCTCGAGCCCTACGCCCGCGGCGAGGCGAAGTCGGCGATCGCGATCTCCGAGCCCGGCGCCGGCGGCGATCCCGCCGGCATGATCACGCGCGCCGTCCAGGACGGCGATGACTGGGTGATCAACGGCCGCAAGATCTGGATCAGCCGCGTGCCGTCGGCTGATTTCACCATCGCGATGGCGCGCGTCGAGGGATCGAGCGGCCGCCATTCGGGCATCACCGCCTTCATCATCGACAAGGGCACCAAGGGCTTCGAGATCGCGCGCGAGATCAAGATGCTGGGCGGCCAGCGCACCTACGAAGTGGTGTTCGACGATTGCCGCGTGTCGGGCGAGCAGATGCTGGGCCGCATCGGCCAGGGCTTCGCGCCCATGCAGCTGCGGCTCACCGTGCGCCGCCTGCAGATGGGGGCCTGGTGCATCGGCATGTCGCGGCGCGCGCTCGACATGATGTGCGAGCACGCCAAGCAGCGTGTCACCTTCGGCGCCAAGCTGGCCGACCGCCAGGCGATCCAGTGGTGGGTGGCCGAGGCCGCCACCAAGATCCACGCCTGCCGCCTGATGGTGATGGATGCGGCTGCCAAGCAGGACGAGGGCCGCGACGTGCGCACCGAGGCGTCGATGATCAAGGTCTTCGCCACCGAGATGGCGACCGAGGTGATCGACCATGCCATGCAGACCTTCGGCGCCATGGGCGTGACCAAGGAGCTGCCGCTGCAGCTCATGGCCGCCAAGGTGCGTACCATGCGCGTCTACGAGGGCCCCACCGAGGTGCACCGCATGGTGATCGCCCGGCGCGTGATGGGGCTGGGGCGGTAGGCACAATTCCTCCCCACGCAGTGGGGAGGTGCCCCGAAGGGGCGGAGGGGAGGCGACGTGGTCCTGGTAACCGGGACCACGTAGGGTCCCCCTCCGGCCTTCGGCCACCTCCCCCAACTGCGTGTTCAGACCGGGGAGAAGGTGGACAGGTGTTCGGAGACATCGTGGACACTTCCGACAGCGAAGCAAGGAGGCTGTCGGATGCCGTTCCGCGAGGTGTCCCGGATGGACGAGAGACAGGAATTTGTGATGCTGGCATCGG
>DATEIF010000513.1:0-2985 GCA_035279205.1 Vineibacter sp. | reverse complement strand
CCACAGCAGATCGAGGCGCTCGATCTGTTCGACGAGCTGGCCAACGACCCGGCACTCAACCTGCACATGGAGTTCAAGCCCGGCGACATGCAGTTCGTGCACAACCACACCCTGCTGCACGACCGCACCGGCTTCGAGGATTGGGACGAGCCCGAGCGGCGGCGCCACCTGCTGCGCCTGTGGCTGGCCTGTCCCGGCGCGCGGCCGCTGCCGCCGGTGTTCGCCCAGCGCTACGGCAAGGTCGATATCGGCGACCGCGGCGGCATCATCGTGCCCGGCACCACCGTCCTCAACGCGCCGTTGGACGCGGTGTGAGCCCGCTGTCCCTTGAGGCCATCGTCCGCAGCCATCCGCTGCTGTCAGTGGTGCTCGACCGCGGCAAGGCCTGGGCATTGCCCGACGCCTGGCTGGTGGCGGGCGCGGTGGCGCAGGGCGTGTGGAACGCCAGGACGGGCCGGGATCCGGCCCATGGCATTCGAGATATCGACATCGTCTATTTCGACGCCGCCGACTTGTCGGCCGAAACCGAGGCGGCGCACGAAGCCCGCCTGCGCGACCTGTTGGCCGATGTGCCGGCCAAGCTCGACGTGAAGAACGAGGCGCGCGTGCATCTCTGGTACAGGGACGTCTTCGGCTACGGCATCGATCCCTATCGATCGACCGAGGATGCCATCGCCACCTTCCCGACGACGGCCACCAGCATCGGCGTGCGGTTGGATGGCGGCGCGCTCCGTGTCTGCGCGCCGTTCGGCGTCGATGACCTGATGACCGGCATCGTGCGGTCCAACAAGCGGCAGATCACCCAGGCGGTCTACGACAAGAAGGTGGCGCGCTGGCGCACGCTATGGCCGGAGCTGACGTACCTGCCGTGGGATCACACCCAGCCGCCGTCGACGACGTAGTGCTGGCTGGTGCAGGCCGCCGCCTCGTCCGATATCAGGAACACCACGAAGCGGGCGACATCGTCGGGGACCAGCCAGCGCTTGAGGCATTGCGCGTCGAGCATGCGCTTCTCGCCCTCCGGCGTGATCCACTTGCGCTGCTGGCGTTCGGTGCGGATCCAGCCCGGCGCGACGGCGTTCACCCGCACGTTGGAGGGCCCGTAGTCGCGCGCCAGCGAGCGCGTCAGGCCCAGCACGGCCGACTTGGCGGCGGTATAGACCGCCATGCCGCCCATGCCGGTCATCCATGAGATCGAGGCGAAGTTCACGATCGCGCCACCGCCGGCCGCCGTCATGTCGGGCAGCACCGCCTGCGCGGCGAAGAACTGATGGCGCAGATTGACCGCCATCAGGGCGTCCCACTGCTCGGGCGTCACGTCCGAGGTCGCATGCCGCTCATCGAACGCAGCGTTGTTGACCAGCGCCGTGATGGGTCCGAAGCGGCCACGCACGGCATCGACGGCGGTCCGCAGCGCGGCGATGTCCGTCAGATCGGCGCGTTCGAAATGCACGTCGGCGCCCTGGTCGCGCAGGTCACGCACCAGAGCCTCGGCCGGCGCCGGCTGGATGTCGATGAACGCCACCCTGCTCTTCTGGCGCGCGAAGCCACGCACGATGGCCTCGCCGATGCCGGTGGCACCGCCGGTCACCAGCACAGTGCGGCCGGCGAGATCGGGATAGATGGCTCCAGCCATGGTTTGCTCCATCAGGCCGCTGCATCGGGAAGGACGCCGGCATCGTGCGCGTAAAGCCAGCCGACCGCCGCGATCGACCGGTCGCCCGCGGCGGCCGTCTGGGCGTCCCGCCTCTGCTGATCGACGCCGTCAGGCAGATGGAAGCGCGTCTTGTTGTGACGCGACATCTCCTGCAGTCGTGTGGTACGAGGCTTGCGCAGCAACTCGTAGCGCGCCAGCGCACCGGCGACGTCGCCGCCGGCCTCGACGAGGCAGGCGGTCAGCGTGGCGCCATCCTCGATCGACTGCACGGCGCCCTGGGCCATGAACGGCAGCATGGCATGGCAGGAATCGCCCAGCAGGGTGATGCGGCCGACCGACCAGCGCGGCAGCGGCTCGCGGTCGAACAATCCCCATTTGAAGGTCTCGTCGACGGCACCGATGATGGTCCGCACCTGCGGATGCCAACCCTCGAACAGGCGCAGCGCGTCGGCCACCTCGCCGCGCTCGTTCCACGACTCGCGGGTCCAGGTCTCTTCTTCCTGCACGGCCACGAAGTTCACCAATCGGCCGCCGGCGACGTAGTAGTGCACAAAGTGGCCGCCCGGACCCCACCAGCTGTTGGACGTGACCTCCAGGTCCAGATGCGCGAGCCGCTCGGCCGGCACCAGGCCGCGATAGGCAATGCAGCCGGTGAAGTGCGGTCTGTCGATGCCGAACAGGAGCTGGCGCACACGGGAGTGAATGCCGTCGGCGCCGATCAAAATGTCGCCGCGCGCGGTGTGGACATGGCAGCCAGCTCGATCGAAGAAATGGGCTGACACGCCGCCCTCGTCCTGGGTGAACGCGCCGAGCCGGCAGCCGGTGCGGATCGCATCCGCGCCGAGACGCTCGACCACCGCCTGATGGATCACGCCCTGCAGGCGGCCGCGATGGATCGAGAATTGCGGCACGTCGTGGCCGGCATCGAGCCCGCGCTTCTCGTGCCAGACCTGCTGGCCATGCCGCGTCAGATAGAACAGCTCATAGGTGCGGATCGCGACCTCGTCGAGCCGGTCGAGCAGGCCAAGGCCGGCGAGCTCGCGGATCGCATGCGGCAGCGTGTTGATGCCGACGCCGAGCTCGCGGATCGTCTCCGATTGCTCGTACAGCTCGCAACTGATACCGCGCGAGCGCAGCATCAGCGCAGTGGTGAGGCCTCCGATTCCGCCTCCGACGATAATCGCCTTCATCGTCCCTTACTCCACTCACAACAGGACGGTTAACCAGCAAGGCCTAGGGTCGCACGCGCTCGCGCCTAGCCGCAAGCCGGTTTGTTGCCCGGGTCTTCGGCGCGCCGGCGCTGATTTGGCTTAGGATTAACATTCTCG
>DATEIF010000512.1:0-10712 GCA_035279205.1 Vineibacter sp. | reverse complement strand
GACATGCAGCAGGCAGTTGGCCAGCATGGCGCCCCACATGCCCAGCCGCCGGTCGAGCGGGCTCAGCCGCATGCCGCGCCGCAGGTCGGCGATGCCGTCGGCCAGCCGATCGGTGTAGGTGAGGCACACGCCCCGCACCATCCAGGCCTGGGCATTGCTGGGGTCGATCTCCAGCGCCCGTTCGATCACATCGAAGGCGGCGCGATAATCGCCGAGATCGGCCAGCGCGCAGCCGACATAGCCCAGGACCTCGGGATTGTCGGGATCAAGCTCGAGCGCCGTCATGGCCATGCGCCGGATCTCGCCGCGCAGCGCGTCGTTGTCGGGCAGCAGGCCGAAGACCTGGCCCAGCGCCGCCACCAGGCCGCCGTAAGCATGCGCCAGGCCGAAACCCGGGTCGCGGTCGGTCGCCTGCCGCAGATGGGCGCGGGTGCGGGCGATGGTCTCCTCGTTCCAGCCACCGACCGTCAGCGTGCCCACGGCCTGGCGGAAGCAGGCCCAGGCGTCGGCACTCTCCGAACCGCGGCGGCGGATGACGGCAAGCTCGGCGCGCGTCAGCTCCGGCTCCAGCACGCGCACGACGGCACGCGCCACATCGGCTTGCAGGTCCACGAGCGCCGCCCGCGCCACATCGAACGGCGCACTCCAGCACTGCAGGCCGCTGATCGCGTCGGTCAGCTGAACCATCACGCGGGCGCGTTCGCCCGCCATCCGCAGGCTGCCGGTCACGACATAGCGCACACCCAGCTCGCGGCCGACGACGCGCAGGTCGATCGCGCGCTCGCGATAGACGCCGGCGGAGCGCGCCGAGACCACGAAGAAGCCCGCCACCCGCGCCAGCAGAGCCGTGACATCCTCGGCCAGCGCATCCGCCAGCAGCGCCACGCGGGCATCAGCTGTCCGGTTGTCGAACGGCAATACCGCGATCGACGGCAGGTCCGGAACGGCCGGCGCCGGGGCTGCTGCCGCCGGGACCTCGCCCAGCACCGTGGCCACGAAGCGAAACCCGCGCCGCGGCAGGGTCCGGATCATCGACTGCGCCGTGCCGCTGTCACCGATGGCCCGCCGGGCGGCGCTGACCCGACTGTCGACCGTGGCGTCCGAGACGATACGGCCGCCCCAGACGGCGTCGATCAGCTCGTCGCGGCCGACCACGCGGTCACGATGCTCGACCAGCACCCGCAACAGATCGAACACCTGCGGCTCGACGGTGACCGGCTTACCATCGCGGCGCAGCGCCCGCTGCCGGTGATCGAGCACGCAATCGCCAAATCGGTAGATCATCGCCGCCCCCGGCTTGCGGCAACGCCGCTGCGATCTTTCAGGCCGACCTCAAGGAAAAAACCAGCCGGTCTGCAGCCCGTCTCCAAGCGGACATCCGCCGCCCGACATAGGGTCGCACCCGTCCATACCTGTTGAAACGAACACCCTCGGCACCGGAGATCATCCATGCTCGATGAAGCGAAGCTCAACCAATTCGTCGGCCAGCTGCTGGGTGACCTCGGCGGTGCTGCCAGCGTCGCCCTGGTGCGCATCGGCGATGCGCTGGGCCTGTACAAGACTCTGCATGCCAAGGGCGCCATGACCTGTGCCGAGCTCGCGGCGCAGGCCGGCGTCCACCAGCGCTACCTGCGCGAATGGCTGTCGCACCAGGCCGCCTCGAACTACCTGACTTACGATCCCGAAACCGGCAAGTTCGCCCTGCCGCCCGAGCAGGCCATGGTGTTCGCGGTCGAGGAGAGCCCGGTCTACATGATCGGCGGCTTCGACGTGATGGCGGCCAGCCTGGAGAACCAATCCAAGGTGCAGGCCGCCTTCAAGACCGGCAAGGGCGTCGCCTGGGGCGACCAGGCCGGCTGCCTGTTCTGCGCCGTCGCCCGCTTCTTCCGGCCCGGCTACCACAATCATCTGGTGGCGGCCTGGCTGCCGGCGCTCGACGGCATGACCGCCCGCCTCGACCGCGGCGGCAAGGTGGCCGATGTCGGCTGCGGCCACGGCTGGTCGACCGTGCTGATGGCCAAGGCGTTCCCCAACGCCGAGTTCGTCGGTTACGACTTCCATGCCGGATCGATCGAGGACGCCCGTGCGCACGCCCGCGCGCACGGCGCCAGCAACGCGCGCTTCGAGGTGGCGACCGCCAAGGACTTCCCGGGCAACGACTACGACCTGGTGACCTGTTTCGACTGCCTGCACGACATGGGCGACCCGGCGGGCGCCGCCGCCCACATCCGCCGCTCGCTGAAGCCCGACGGCACCTGGATGGTCGTCGAGCCGATGGCCGGCGACCTGCTGGAGCAGAACCTCAACCCGGTCGGCCGGCTGTTCTACGCCGCCTCGACCATGATCTGCGTGCCGACCTCGCTGTCGCAGGAAGTCGGCACGGCGCTCGGCGCGCAGGCGGGCGAAGCGCGCTTGCGCGAGGTCATCGGCGGCGCCGGCTTCCGCCGCATCCGCCGCGCCACCGAGACGCCCTTCAACATGATCCTCGAAGCGCGGCCCTGACGAGTTATCCTCTCCCCGCTCTCGCGGGGAGAGGATACATCGTCGGACGGCGGTGTCCCCTGTCGTCCTGAGCGAAGCGAAGGACCCGTTATGCCATCGTTTCGCACGAGCGGACCTCACTGGGCACGTGCGTCATCGCCAATTTCCGTGCGTTTCGACGGCTCAACGGATCCTTCGCTTCGCTCAGGATGACAGAACCGAGGTGTATCCTCTGCGTAGCACTCTCGCGGGGGGAGGCGTTCGGGTATTACCATGGCTGAATGAATGACACGCCCACCCCTCCTGCCATCCAAATCTACATCGACGCCGACGCCTGCCCCGTGAAGGCCGAGATCTATCGCGTCGCCGAGCGCTATGGCCTGCACGTGTTCGTGGTCGCCAATGCCTACATGGCCGTCCCGCGCGATCCGCGCGTCGAGCGCGTGGTGGTCGGCGACGGCTTCGACGCGGCGGACGACTGGATCGCCAGCCACGCCGGCAGCGGCGACATCGTGGTGACGGCCGACATCAAGCTGGCGGACCGCTGTCTGAAGGCCGGCGCCGCCGTCATCGGCTCGACCGGCGTGCCGTTCACGGCATCGTCGATCGGCATGGCCATGGCCAGCCGCGAGCTGATGGAAAACCTGCGCGCCATGGGCGAGGTCACCGGCGGCCCCAAGCCGATGACGCCGCGCGACCGCTCGCGCTTCCTCTCGGCACTCGACGAGACGGTCCAGCGCCTGCGCCGGGCAGCGCGCAGATAACGGAATACGTCGTCCTAAGCGAAGCGAAGGACCCTGCGGTGGGCGGCTCAAAGAGCGGCGGCGCCGGTGATCACCATAGCCAGCTGCGTCTACGCTAGCACCGCAAGGTCCTTCGCTGCGCTCAGGACGACGAGCCGGCCACATCCACCCGACCGGAATCCACGCTACCCGTGTCCGATATAGTCCATGCGCCCGCCGTCGACGGTCAGGGTCTGCGCGGTGATCCAGCCTGACTCAGGCGCGGCCAGGAACGCCACGGCGTTGGCGATATCCTGGGGCTCGCCGATGCGCCCCATCATCGCCCGCTCGGCGATCTGCTTCTCGACCTTCTCCCACCCGGCGGCGCCGCGATTGCCCTGGGCCATCTCGGTGCGGACGAAGCCCGGCGCCACGGCATTCACCGTGATGCCGTGCGATCCCAGCTCCATCGCGAAGCGTCGTGTCAGAATCAGGACCTCGGCCTTGCTGGCGGCATAGAACGCATTGCCGGGCAACGCCGTGCCCAGCGCGGCGATTGAGGCCACATTGATGATCCGCCCATAGCCGCGCTGGCGCATGCTTGCCATGACGGCACGCGTGGTGTGGATGACGCCGTCCACGTTCACGCGACGCATGCGCTCGACCTGGGCGCCGTCATAGGTATCGAGCGTCGCCTGCTCGATCACGCCGGCGTTGTTGACCAGGATCGTGACCGCTCCCAGGTGCGATGCTGTGCGCGCGACCATGGCCGTCACGGCGTCGTGATCGGCAACGTCGGCGGCGGCGGCCATGGCGCGTCCACCGGCTGCCGTGATCTCGCGCACGACCGCCTCGGCGCTGTCGGCACGCGCGGCATAGTTCACGCACACGGCGGCACCCCGCCGGGCCAGCAGCAATGCCGTCGCCCGTCCAATACCGCGCCCACCACCCGTTACCACCGCAACCTGATCAGACCAGGCCATGACCGCCTCCCGCGCTGCACAGCCGACAGAACAGTCGAGCCGCCGACAGGTTCCGGCAGGGACCTACAGGCGCACGCGCACGCCGGCGTAGATCGCGCGCGGCATGCCGGGGCTCAGGCTGCGGGTGTTGGTGGCGTTGGGTGCCTGCAGCATCGGCACTTCCGATACCGGCGAGAAGGTGCCGAAGGTCGTGTACTTGGTGTTGAAGAGGTTGGTGACCAGGCCGAACACCTGGATGTTGGGCGACAGGTCATAGCTGGTGTTCAGGCCGAACACGGCATAGGGCTTGGTCTTGCGGTTCTGGTTGCTTTCATCGCCGACCAGATAGCGGCCGCTGGCCGCCTGCCCCGTCATGCCGACCCGCCAGGCCTCGGTGACGGCCACGGCGCCGCCGAACTTCACGGTATGGGCCGGGATGCCGGGCAGATGATCGCCGCGCTGCACCTGGATGGTGCCGTCGCCGGCGGCGGCCGGGTTCTCCGGGCTGTTCAACGTCAGCCCCTTGCGGAAGGTGGCATGCAGGAAGGCGTAGTCGAGGAACGCCATCCAGCGCTTGCCGCGCAGCTCGGCACCGACCTCGACGCCCTGGCGACGCGTGGCGCCGACATTCTGGAAGAAGGCGCGGCCGACCACGGGGCTGGAGACAAACATGATGTCGTCCTGCGTGTTGGTGCGGAACAGGCCCACGTTCCAGGTGAGCTGCAGGTCGTCCGCCACCTTGAAACGGCCGCGCACGCCCGCTTCCATCGTGCGGGCCACGACCTGCTTCAGCGGCGGGTCGCCGACGAAGAAATTGGTCAGGCTGCAGGGCGCGGCGGGATCGGCGCACGACAGCTCCGCCGGTGTCGGCGCGCGGTTGGACTCGGCGTAGCCGGCATAGACCGAGATGTCCGGCGTGACCTTGTAGGTGAGCCCGGCCGCCGGATTGAAGCGGCGGAACGTATGGTTGCCGTTCAGCGCCGTGCCGATCTGGTCGCGCAGCCGGATCTTGGCGACGTTGAAACGGCCCGACAGCGTGACGGCAAGCGCGTCGGTGACATCCAGCACGTCCGATATGTAGACGCCGTAATAGTCGCTGCTGGCCCTGACCGACACCGGTGCGATCGAGCCGTCGTCCTGCGCAATGATGATGCCCGGCCCCAGGAAGCCGCGATCAAGCGTCAGTTCGCCAATCTCCGACGTAGCCTTGAAGCGCGTGCGTCCGCCGTCGTAGCTGGCGCCGACGATCACGCGATTGGGCCGGCCGAACACCTGGCCCTGGTGCGTGAGCTGCAAGGCGGCGCCGAAGCCGTTGGTCTGCGTGCGCGTGCGGTTGAGCTGCGCGTACGGGCCGCCCTCGTCGAAGCGGCCGGCGAAGGCCGGGATGCCGAGATACGGGCTGTTGGTGACGAAGTTGGGGATGGGATTGCCCGACCGGTCGGTGAGACGCGGCCCATCGTCGTCAAGGCACAGCAGCGTGGCATCGTCCTCGCATGGCTCGGCGTCCGAGGCGTCGCCGTTCTTGGTCCGCTGCGACAGGCGGCTGTAGTAGGCGCTGGCCTGCAGCGAGAATGCATCGTCGATGTCGTAGGTGCCCGACAAGGCGACGCGCGCATACTTGTTCTTCGTCTGGTCGGGATGGGTGAAGACCTGGTCGCGGTCGGCGGCCTGCAGGTCGACCGGCGCCGTGCCGTTGCCGACCAGGTTGTTGCTGGCCGCCAGCACGCTGAGGTTCACCTGGCCCTTGCTGCCGCGCCAGCCGAGATCGCCATAGAACTGCCGCAGCTTCGACGGCGAGTGATCGCGCCAGCCCGAATCGCGCAAGCCCGTGCCGGCGACATAGATGCCGAAATCATCGACGCGCTGGCCGTGCTGGAACGAGCCCGTCACGCGGCCGAACGAGCCCGCCATCAGCTCGAACTCGGTGCCCTGGTAGGTGAAGCCGTTCTTCAGCTGCACCGCCACCGAGCCGCCCAGTGCGTTGAGCCCGAACACCGGGTTGGCGCCCTCGACCTCGACGCGGTCGATGGCGATTGAGGGAATGAGGTCCCAGTTCACCGTGTCGCCGAACGGCTGGTTGAAACGGGTGCCGTTGACGTAGACCGCCAGCCCCTGGGCATTGCCGGCCAGCGGCGAGGCCTCGAAGCCGCGAAACAGCACGTTGGGCTGGAACGGATTGTTCTGCGCCTGGTTGAGGCTCATGCCGCCGACGCGGGCATCGAAGCCGCCCAGCAGATCGGGCGTCCCGGTGATCTTGATGTCGTCCGGCTTCAGCACGTAGCTGGCGCCGGGCACCTTGTCGCGCGCGATCCCCGAGCCCAGCATCGGCGACGCGCCGATCACCATGATCTCGGGCAGCGTCAACGGCGGCGCCGGCGGCGTGGCTGGTGCCTGCGCCAGCGCCGCCACCGGCAACCATGCCAGGAGGCCGGTGCTCACCGACAATCTGCCCATGCTGTTTCCCCCGGATCTTGCTTGTGCGTTGATGGCCGCGTCGTTGATGCGGACAGGCCAATGTTAGCGAACACGCACGCCGCGCCGTACGCAGACAAGTTCCAAATTTCATTGCACAATGTTCCCGGGTTTCATCACGTTTATGCACGCGTGTGCTTCGACAAGGACGGCGACAACCGTGGCCGCGGACGGGAGGAGCGAATGGCCGAGGTCGGCGTTGAGGACGACGGCGCTGTCGCGAGCGCGGCCGGAACCGACGGCCCTCGCCGGTCGCTGGGCGCCACCCTGTCGCGCTGGCTGTGGTACGATCGCTCGGTCCACGCGCAGCTGCTGGGCACCTTCGTCCTGATCAACCTGATCGCCGGCTTCGCGGCCGCGGTCATCGTGATCTACAACGGCCGGCGCGCCATCGAGGCGGAGCTGGCCGCCTCCGTCGAGGTGGCCGAGCGCTTCGTGCGCGGCACCGTCGAGCGGCGTGCCCGCGAAATGGCAGGCACGCTGCATCTCGAGGACCTCGCCATCCGCATCAACAATCCGCGGCACGTGCGGATCCTGATCGTCGATGCCGATGGCCATGTGGTATCGCCGCCATCGACCGACGCCGACGATACCGCCGCAGGCGCACAGGCATCCGTGCCGCGCTGGTTCGAGGCGCTGGCGCAGGTCGATGACCTGCGCCGCGAGGTGCCGGTGACGTCGGGCGGCCAGCGCATCGGCACGATCGTCGTCGTGGGCCAGGCCGCCGACGAGATCATCGAGATCTGGCAGGACGCCTCGGGCCTGGCGCTGCTGGCGCTGATCCTCAACGCCACGGTCTTCGTCATCCTCTACGTCGCCCTGGGCCGCGTGCTGCATCCCCTCACCCGCCTCGCCACCGGCCTGCGCGAGCTGGAGCGCGGCCATTACCGCCACCGCCTGCCGCGTCCGCCGGTGCGCGAGCTGGCCGACATCACGGGGCGGTTCAATGCGCTGGCCGACAGCCTGGCCGCCGCGCGCACCGACAATGCGCGCCTGAACCGGCAGCTTCTTGCCGTGCAGGACAACGAGCGCCGCCAGATCGCCATGGAACTGCATGACGAGCTGGGCCCCTGCCTGTTCGGCGTGAAGGCCAATGTCGGATCGATCGGCCGCATCGCCCAGGCCCTGCCCGAGACGGCGGCCAAGCCGATCCGCGAGCGCGTCGCCTCGCTGGTGGCGATCACCGAGCGCATGCAGGCCGCCAACCGCGATCTGCTGGTGCGGTTGCGGCCGATGGCGCTGGGTCACGTCCCGCTGGCCGACGTGGTGGCGAGCCTGGTCGCCGATTTCGACGGCACCGACAAGGAGCGCCGCTTCGTTCTGGAGATCGGCCGCCTCGCTCACGGCTACGGCAATGCCGTCGACCTCACCGTCTTCCGCTGCCTGCAGGAAGGCATCACCAATGCCGCCCGGCATGCGCAGGCCACGACGATCACCATCGCCGTCGGCGAGGAAACCGCGGCGCCGACGCCGGCCGGCGAGCCCGCCGCGATGGCGCTGCGGCTGTCGGTGCGCGATGATGGCCGCGGCATCGCGCCCGGCACGCAGCCGGGCCTGGGATGGAGCGGCATGGAAGAACGCGTGCGTGCGCTGGGCGGTCGCCTGACGCTGACCGGCGTGCCGGGCGGCGGCACCCGGCTCGATATCGTCATCCCGCTGGAAGCGGCGGAGCTTGCCGACGGCGCCGGGAGTGATCAGCCATGACGCGTGTCCTGGTCATCGACGATCATCCCATCGTGCTGCACGGCTGCCGGCGCGTGCTGGAGGATGCCGGCGCCGACGAAATCCTCGAGGCCAGCAATCCCACCGACGGCTACAGCCTCTACCAGCGCCAGCAACCGGATGTCGTCATCGTCGACCTCGCGATGCAGGGCAAGGGCTTCAGCGGACTGGACCTGATCCGTCGCCTGCGCCAGCGCAACGAGCAATTGCCGATCCTGGTCTTCAGCATGCACGGCGATCCGGTGATCGTCAGCAGCGCGCTCGATGCCGGCGCCACCGGCTACCTGCTGAAGGACACCACGCCGGAAGATCTGCTGGAAGCCTTCGACAGGGTGCGCCGCGGTCTGCCCTATCTCAGCCACCAGATCGCAACCCAGGTGGCGCTGCTGCGGATGCGCACGCCCAGCAAGAAGTTCGGCGCCGTCACGCCGCGCGAGCTGCAGACGCTGGCCCTGCTGGCGGAAGGCCACTCCTACGGCCAGATCGCCGACGATCTGGGCGTCAGCTACAAGACCGTCGTGAACATGTGCTCGCAGCTGAAGGTGAAGCTGGGCGCGCGCAACTTCCCGGACCTGATCCGCACCGCGATCGAGTACCTGTCCTCGTCACCGGCACGGTCTTGATTGACCTTCCGTCATCCCGAGCGTAGCGAGGGATGACAGTCGGCATGTCGGGATAACAGGGTGCTTAACGCGTAGTGTGTAAGATGACCCAGAACATCTATGACAACGAGACGTTCTTCCAGGGCTACAGCCAGCTGGAGCGCTCGGTCGAGGGCCTCGACGGCGCTGCCGAATGGCCCGCCCTGCGCGCGCTGTTGCCGGACCTGAACGGGCGCACGGTGCTGGACCTCGGCTGCGGCTTCGGCTGGTTCTGCCGGTTTGCCCGCCAGCACGGCGCGGCGCAGGTTCACGGCATCGACGTGTCGGAGAACATGCTGGCGCGCGCCCGCGAGATGACGACGGACGCGGCGATCACCTATGGCCGCGCCGACCTCGAGCAGCTCGCCCTGCCGCCCGCTTCGGTCGACCTGGTCTACAGCTCGCTCGCCTTGCACTACATCGAGCGGCTGGACCTGCTCATCGCGCAGGTCGGCCGCGCCCTGGTGGCGGGCGGCAGCTTCATCTTCTCGGTCGAGCATCCGATCTACACCGCGCCATCGCAGCCGGGCTGGACCGCCCACGCCGACGGCCATCGCACCTGGCCGGTCGACGGCTACCTCGAGGAAGGGCCACGCTCGACGGACTGGCTGGCCAAGGGCGTGATCAAGCAGCACCGCACCATCGCGACCTATGTCGGCCTGCTTCTGCGCGCCGGCCTCACCCTGCGCCACCTCGAGGAATGGGGACCGACGGCAGCACAGATCGCGGCACGCCCCGACTGGGCCAGCGAGCGCCAGCGCCCGCCCTTCCTGCTGGTCGCCGCCCAGCGATGAGGTGAAATCGCCGCGCCATTCCCCCAACGCAGTGGGGAGGAAGATCAAGGCTTGATGCCGTAGCCGGCGTAGCGGGCGTCGATCAGCGGCTCGATGACCCGGGCCGCGGCGAGATCGACGCTACCGCCGGCCTGATCACCCTTGCGCAGCTTGGCCACGCCCCGGCCGAACAGCGACGTGGCGCTGCGCGGATTGCGGCGCAGCGCGGCGTCATAGTCGGCGATCGCGCCGGCATAGTCGCCCATCTTCAGCTGGGTGAAGCCGCGACTGTCGAGAGCGCTGTAATCGCCCGGCCTCAGGCGCAGCGCCTCGTCGCAATCGGGCAGCGCCTGCAGCAGCTGGCCGACGATGGCGCGGCACCAGCAGCGGTTGTTGAAGGTGCCGGCGTCGGCGGGATCCAGGCGGATGGCCTGATCGAGATCGACCAGGGCACGCTCGAACTGCACCTTGGCGATGTACGCCATGCTGCGGCCGCGGAACGGGGCGGCGGCGTTCGGGTTGAGGCGGATGGCCTGGTCATAGTCGGCGATGGCGCGCTCGTACTGGCCCTTGCTGCGGTAGGCATCACCGCGGTTGACGTAGGCGTCGACAAAGCGCGGGCTGAGCCGCAGGACCTGGTCGTAGTCGGCGATAACGTGATCAAAATCCTTCTTGGCCATGTGAGCCTCGGCGCGCAGGACGTAGGCGGCCATCTGGTCCGGCGCCAGGCGGATGGCCTGGTTGCAGTCGGCGATGGCGCGATCGTGCTCGCCCTTGGCCACGTAGCCGCCGCAACGACCGGTGAAGGCGTTCGGGAAATTCGGATTGAGGCGGATGGCCTCGCTGCAGTCGGCGATCGCGCGGTCGGGCTGCCCCTTCAGCACGTGGATCGCGCAGCGGTTGGTGAACGCCTTGGGCTGTTTCGGATCCAGGCGGATG
>DATEIF010000511.1:0-18574 GCA_035279205.1 Vineibacter sp. | reverse complement strand
CCCACGAACGTGACGTCGGTCCAGCCCATCTTGCGGGCCGTGACGTAGGGAATGATCGTGTCGCGCACGATGGTGCCCATCAGGATCAGGTCACAGCCCGCCTGGCGCAACTTGGTGATCGGCGCTGTGAAGTCCTGGTCGGTCGGCTTGTGGGCCGCCGTCTCAACCAGCTTGATGCCGAGCTTCTTGGCCTGCAACTCGGCGCCTTCCAGGATCTCCTTGCCGAAGTCGGTATCCTGGTACATCACGCAGACGGCTTTGCGGCCGTTGTTCTTGACGAAGTAGTTCATGCCGGAGCGGATCTGGTCGACGTAGGACGCCGCGCCGTAGAATTTCAGCCGCTGGAACGGCTCGTACATCGAGCGCGCCGCCGTCAGCGGGAACAGGTTCGGCACCTCGGCCGCGAACTGGTCCTTGAAGCAGGCGTTGTTCATCGGGGTGCCCAGCGGCGCCACGAACGCGAACACCTTGTCGCGATTGATCAGCTTGTTGCAGGCCTGCACGGCCTTGGGCACCTGGTAGGCCTGATCCTCGACGATGAAGCGGATCTTGCGGCCGTTGATGCCGCCGGCCTCGTTGATCTCGTCGAAGCGCATCTTGACCGCGTTGGACGAGGAGACGCCATAGGTCGCGGCGACTCCCGACAAGTCGGTATGCATGCCCAACGTGATCTCGGTCTTGGTCACACCCCGTGTCTGTGCCGATGCCCCTGTTGCGACTGCCGCCAGGGCGGCGGCGACTACCATGACTACTTTCTGACCCATCACCCGTTCCTCCTTTGGGCCCTCGGGGGGCCGTTCACTTCATTCCGAGCGTAGCGAGGAATCTCCTGCGAGCAGAGCGCCATTCCCGAGAGATCCCTCGCTGCGATCGGGATGACGCCACGTTTTCGACCTCACGCGGCCTCGGCATACATGCCGTCGATCATTTTCTTGTATTTCTCGTTCACGAACTTGCGCTTGAGCTTCATGGTCGGGGTGACTTCGTCGTCCTCCGCCGTCAGCTGCTGTTCGATCAGGCGGAACTTCTTGATGGTCTCGACCCGCGCGAAGTTCCGGTTGACCTTCTCGATCTCGGCCCAGATCAGGTCCTGCACCTCGCGTGAGCGGCACAGCGAACCGAAGTCCGTGAACGGCACGTTGTTGTCCTGCGCATGCTTGGCGACGTTGTCGTAGTCGATCATCACCAGGCAGGTCAGGAATTTGCGGCGGTCGCCCACCACGACCGCGTCCGAAATGTAGGGCGAGAACTTCAACTGGTTCTCGATCTCCGAAGGCGTGATGTTCTTGCCGCCGGCCGTGATGATGATGTCCTTCATCCGGTCGGTGATCTTCAGATAGCCTTCGTTGTCGAGGAACCCGACATCGCCGGTGTGCAGCCAGCCCTCGCGCAGTGTCTCGGCCGTCTTGTCCGGCTGATTGAGGTAGCCCATGAAGACGTGGGGGCCACGCAGAAGGATTTCACCCTCCGGCGAGATCTTGACTTCAGTTCGGGGGGCGGCGGTGCCGACGGTGCCGAGCTTGATCTGATCCGGCATGCCGGTGGCCAGGCCGCAGTTCTCGGTCTGGCCGTAGCCCTCGCGCATGTCGATGCCGAGCGCCCGGTACCACTTGATGAGATCGGGTGCGATCGGCGCGGCGCCGGTGATGGCAAACGCCACGCGATGCATGCCCATGCTGCGCTTGATGTTGTCGAGCACCAGGAAATCGGCGAGACGGAGCAGCAGCTTCTGGCCTGCCGACGGCGCGCGCCCCTCGAGTTCCTGTTCCGCCACCTTGAGACCGACACCAACCGCCCATTGATACGCCCGGCGGCCGATCCATGTCGCTTCGCGCATGCGGATCGTGATGCCGGAATAGAAACGCTCCCACAGGCGCGGTACGGCGAAGAACGTCGTCGGGGCGACCTCGCGCAGGTTTTCCGGCACCGTGTCGGGGCTTTCGGCGAAGTTTGCGATGGCACCCGTGCGCAAGGGCAGGAATGCCGTGAAGGTGCGTTCCGCGACATGACACAGCGGCAGGAACGCCAGCGTTTCCTCGTTATCGCCCACCGGAAAGAACGCATCGGCATTGCCGAGCTGGAAGATCACATTGCGATGCGACAGCATCGCGCCCTTGGACGGCCCGGTCGTGCCCGATGTGTAGACCAGCAGGGCGAGCGATTCGGCCTTCGATGCAGCGATGCGGTCTTCCCACAGGCTGGGATGGGCCGCATCATGCTCGCGGCCCAGCGCCAGCAGATCGTCGAACGACATCACGTCCGGATCGCTGAATGTCGACAGGCCCTCCATGTCGAAGATGATGGCCTTGCGCACCAGCGGACAGCGCGCGCGCACTTCAAGCCATTTGTCCAGCTGCTCTTCGTTCTCGACGAACATGAAGCGGGAGCGGCTGTCATTGCAGATGTATTCGACCTGCTTGGCCGAATCGGTGGGATAGATGCCGTTGGAGATGCCGCCGGCACCCATGGTGCCCATGTCGGCGTAAAGCCATTCCGGAATCGTGTCGGCCAGGATCGACACGACCTCGCCGGTTTCCAGGCCGAGCTTGGCAAGCCCCATGCCGGTCAGACGGGCGCGTTGCCCATACTCCCGCCATGTCGTGGATTGCCAGATGCCGAGCTCCTTCTCGCGAAAGGCGATGCGTCCATCACGCGCCTTCACCTGGTGCCAGAACAGCTTCGGGATGGTATCGCAGCCCTCGACCTCAAAGCGCTCGCTCGAACCCGCTTTGACCTCCGCATCCATGTTCTGCGGCCTCCCTGCCCGGTTCGTTTGTTACCCTATCACAGGCGCACGATCCGTCGCGGTCAGCGCCATGTCTTGCGTTTCTTCCAGCGCCGCTGGCCGCGGGCGCCCTGGTCCTTGATGCCGAGATAGAACTCCTTGATGTCTTCCTTTTCCAGCAGCCGGGCGCAGGTGTCGGCCATCACGATACGTCCGACTTCCAGGACGTATCCGTAATCGGCGACCTTCAGCGCCATGTTGGCGTTCTGCTCGACCAGCAGGATCGTCACGCCGCGCTCGCGGTTGATGCGGGTGACAATGTCGAAAATCTCCAGCACCAGCTTGGGCGACAGGCCGAGGGACGGTTCGTCCAGCAGCATCACCTTGGGCCGCGCCATCAGCGCCCGGCTGATCGCCAGCATCTGCTGCTCGCCGCCCGACAGTGAGCCCGCCCGCTGATCGGCGCGCTCCTTGAGCACCGGGAAATAGCCGAAGACCGTGTTCAGGTCCTCGGCGACGCCGTCCGAATCGCGGCGCGTGTAGGCGCCCATGCGCAGGTTCTCGCGCACCGTCAGGAACGGGAAGACCTCGCGGCCTTCTGGCACGTGGCTGATACCCAGCCGCATGACCTTGTCGGGGTCCGTGCGCTGGATCTCGCGGCCCTCGAAGGTGACGGTGCCCTTCTGCGGATCCATGACGCCGCTGATGGTCTTGAGCACGGTCGTCTTGCCGGCGCCGTTGGCGCCCAGGATGGTGACGATGCCACCCTGCGGCACGTCGAAGGAGACGCCGCGGATGGCCATGATCGGCCCGTAGTAGGTCTCGAGATTGCTGACTTTCAGAATGGACTCGGCCATGGCGCTGTCAGCCTCCGAGATAGGCGCGAACGACCTCGGGATGCGACTGGACCTCCTGCGGCGAGCCCTGCGCCAGCGGCCGGCCGTAGTTCAGGGCCAGCACCCGGTCGGACACGGCCGAGACCAGCTTCATGTCGTGCTCGACCATCAGCACGGTGATGCCCAGCAGGTTCTTGATGTCCTGGATCCAGAACGCCATGTCCTCGGTCTCCTCGACATTGAGGCCCGAGGACGGCTCGTCCAGCAGCAGCAGCTTGGGATCGGTGCAGAGCGCGCGTGCCAGCTCGGTCACCTTGCGCACGCCGTAGGGCAGGTTGACGATCAGGCTGTCGCGGTATTGCTGCAGGTCGAGGAAGTCGATCACCTTCTCGACCATCTCGCGATGCTCGACCTCCATGCGCCGCACCGACGGCAGGAAGAGCAGTTCGGAAATGAAATTCGACTGCTTGTGGGCGTGCCGGGCCAGCAGCAGGTTCTGCAGCAGGGTCGCGTGCTCGAACAGCTCGATGTTCTGAAACGTGCGCGCGATGCCCAACGCGGCGATGCGATGCGGCGGCACCCTGGTGATGTCGGTGCCCTCGAACACCAGGCGGCCGCCGCTGGGTTCGTATATGCGGCTGACCAGGTTGAAGATCGTCGTCTTGCCGGCGCCGTTGGGGCCGATGATGGTGAAGACGGTGCCCTTCTCGACGTCGAAGCTCACACCGTCGACGGCCTTGATGCCGCCGAAGTTGATGGAGAGCTGATCGGCCTGGAAGAAGCTCACCGCAGCCGCTCCGATCGCATGTAGGTCTTCTGCCGCTTGAAGGTGGCGCGCTTGTACATCGGGAAGGTGGAGAAGAAGATCCGGATCTTCATCCAGCGCCCGTACATGCCCAGCGGCTCGAGCAGGATCACCAGCACCAGGATCAGGCCGAAGATGCCGGCCTCGACACCGGGCTTGCGCAGGAAATTGCCGACCGCCTCGCCGATGGCGCCGAACAGGGAAAGGCCGGTGGCGCTCGCGACGTCGGCGAAGCTGGCCGGGATCGAGTCGCGCAGGATGGCGATGACCGGCGGCAGCAGCGCCACGAAGATGGCACCGAAGACGGCCCCGTGCAGCGAGCCCAGGCCACCCACGATCACCAGCAGCAGCAGCTGGATCGACAGCAGGATGGTGAAGATGTCGGGCGCCAGATAGGCGATCTTGTGCGCGAAGAGGGCGCCGGCCAGGCCCATCAGCGCCGCCGAGTAGGCGAACGCCATCGACTTGTAGATGGCGAGATTGACGCCCATCGACTGGGCCGCGATCTCGCTGTCGCGGATCGCCACCCAGGCGCGTCCGGTGGGTGCGCGCAGCAGGTTGCGCGTCAGCCACAAGGTCAGCACCAGGAAGAACAGACACAGATAGTAGAAGGCGCGGTCATCGGCGAAGGAGATGCCGAAGATGACCGGCTTCTCCACCGCCATGCCGGCAAAGCCGTGTGTCACCGACTCCCAGCGGCTGAAGACCTCCTGAATGATCACCGAAAAGGCGAGCGTGGCGATGGCGAGATAGATGCCGGTCATGCGCAGCGCCGGCAGCCCGACCACGATGCCGCAGGCGGTGGTGATGGCAACCGCCAGCGCCACGGCGGCGACCCACGGCACGCCGTGCTTGAGGAAGAAGGCATGCGCATAAGCGCCGATGCCAAGGAAAGCGGCATGGCCCAGCGACACCAGACCGGTGTAACCCACCAGCACCATCAGCGAGACGCCGCAGATGGCGTAGACGAACACCCAGGTCGTCTCGCCGACGTAGTAGTCGGAGATCACGACCGGCAGCAGCACCGCCACAACCGCCAGCAGGAGGTACCAGAAGGCGTCCCTGCGATCACGGAAGATCTGGATGTCCTGCGCGTAGGACGTCTTGAAAACGAACCGCATCGCTGGCGCCCCTACACTTTCTTGCGGCCAAGCGTGCCGAACAGGCCCTGTGGTCGCACCGCCAGCATCAGCAGCAGCACGATGTAAGGGGCGGTGTCCTTGAAGCCTTCCGGCAGGGTGGCGCCGGCGTACAGTTCGATGAGGCCGATGATGATGCCGCCGACCAGGGCACCGGGGATCGAGCCGAAGCCGCCCAGCACCGCGGCGGCGAAGGCCTTGAGCGCGACGGCGAGCCCCATGTTGATGTCGATCAGCGTCACCGGGGCCAGCAGGACGCCTGCCACCACCGCTGTGCCGGCCGAGATCGCCCAGATCAGCGAGAAGATCAGCTTGACCGGGATGCCCATGTAGTAGGCAGCGAGCTGGTTCTGCGACGTCGCCTGCATGGCGACGCCGATGCGGGTATGGGTGAAGAAGCCGTACAAGATCCCGCACAGCACCAGCGTACCGGCGATGATCGACAGGTACTGGTGGCTCAGCGTGACGCCGCCGACGGTCCAGACGCCGGAGAAGGGCGTCGGCAGGGTGTAGATTTCCGAGCCCCAGGTGACGCTGGCGAAGGTGCGGAACATGGCGCCGAGGCCGATCGTCAGCATGACGACGGCAAACTGCGGCTGGCCGATGACCCTTCGCAGCACCGTGGCATCGAGCAGCGCGCCGAACGCTGCGACGGCGACCACGCCGATCACGAAGCCCAGCCAGTAGTCGAGACCCCACCAGACGACTGCCATGTAGGCGACGAACGCGCCCAGCATCAGCAGGTCGCCCTGCGCGAAGTTCACCAGCTCGGTGGCTTTGTAGATCAGGACGAAGCCGAGCGCGACCAAGCCATAGATGCAGCCGACCGCGAGGCCATTCAGCGTCAATTGCAGGAAGGTAGCCAGTGTGCGCCCCCCGTTTCCATCCCTTGACTCACGGGTCTGACGCCCGCTGCGTTCTATATGAACGTGGATTCATCAATCCAAGAAGGCCGGTGCGATGTCAACACGAATCGCGACGCCTTGTTCATCATTCTCTTCTGCCACAGATTGCAGACGCAGCACCGGCCAGAACGGGCATATGCACGGGATTTCCGCGCTCCATCGCGCAGTCCGCGAGCCTGCACGACAGCGCGGAACATGATGCGTTCCACCATCGCTACGCCGCTTCGTGACGAAGGAGATCGCGCCTGGTGTTGCTCCACATCATCCGGCGCGCATCGATTGGTAGTCGAGGCGATGTCGATTCAGTGACGGCGCCTGGGCGATCGTGAAAGACCTTGCAGCCCGGCAGATGGGCCTGTAAGGCCGCGCGTTGACGAAGGGCCGGCTGCACGCCGGCCCGTCGTGTTTTTGTCAGGGCCGTGCAGGACTCCGTGCCGGTCTTATCGTACAGTGACCGCAACGCGGCGGGGTCGGGATCAAGATCATGGGTGACGAGGCCAGACCGAAAACCGTGTTCGAAGCGGTCCCAGGCGACAAGCTCGAGCTGTTCCAGAAATGGTTCTCGGACACCATTCCGCACAACAAGGCGCTGGGGCTCGTGGTCACGGCAGTGCGCAAGGGCGGTGCCTCGATGCGCCTCGACTGGCAGCCGCATCTGGTGGGCAACCCCGAGACCGGCGTGCTGCATGGCGGCGCCATCACCGCGATGCTGGACGCCTGCAGCGGCATGGCGGTGGCGACGATGCTGACCAAGGCGCAGCCCTTTGCCACGCTTGATCTGCGCATCGACTACGTGCATCCGGCGACGCCGGAGCAGCCGGTGCTGGCCGATGCCGAATGTTTCCGGCTGACCAGCAACGTCGCCTTCACGCGCGCCGTCGCGCATCACGGCGACCCGCGCGATCCCATCGCCTCGTCGGCCGGCACGTTCATGCTGGGCACCAAGGGCAAGGCCGCCGTCGGCCAGCATGCCGCCCGCATCGCCGTGACGGGGAGAGGGACATGACCCTGCTCGAGCGGCTGCACGCGGCGCGCAAGGCCAACGACCTGTCGCGCCTCAGCGAAGCCATTCCCTACGCGCGCTGGATGAACATGGCGCCGGAGAACAGCACCGGCGAGCTGCTGACCCGCATGCGCTACCATCCGCAGCTGATCGGCAATTCGCACCTGCCGGCATTGCACGGCGGCACCATCGGCGCGCTGCTGGAGACGGCGGCCATTTTCCACCTGTTGTGGGAGACCGACAACGCCGCCTTGCCGCGCATCATCAACATTACGGTCGACTACCTGCGCTCGGGCCGGCCGCTCGACACGCTGGCGCGTGCCACCTTCACCAAGCTGGGCCGACGGGTCGCCAGCGTTGCGGTCGAGGCCTGGCAGGATGACCGCTCCAAGCCGGTCGGCGCCGCCCAGCTGCACTTCCTGGTAACCCCGGTGAAGTGAGTGTCATCCCGAGCGCGGCGAGGATGACGGTCTGGAGAAAACGCAACGCCACCCTGAGCGGTGCTTGCTTGACGGGCGCGGCGCGGCTTGCCATGTGCTGGCCATGACCGCTCCCGACCTGCGCACCTTCCAGACCGACGGCACCATCATGGATGGTGCCGCCTTCGAGGATTACCGCCGTCCTGGCGCCCTGGTCGACAGCGACCATCCGGCCGTCATGGCGTTTGCCCGCGAGGCGGCAGGCGCGGCCACCGACCCCATCGATGTCGCGGTGCGGCTCTATTTCGCCGTGCGCGACGGGTTGCGCTACGACCCCTACGGCACGCCCCTGCGCCGCGAGGCCTATGTCGCCAGCACCTGCCTGCAGGCGCGCCACGGCTATTGCGTCAACAAGGCCGGCCTGATGGCCGCCGCCTGCCGCGCGCTCGGCATTCCGGCGCGCGTGGGCTATGCCGACGTGCGCAACCACATGACCACCAAGCGCCTGTCGGAGTGGATGGGCAGCGACATCTTCTATTTCCACGGCTACACCGACGTGTGGCTCGAGGGGCGGTGGCTGAAGGCGACGCCGGCCTTCAACAAGGAGCTGACCGACAAGTTCCGGCTCAAGCCGCTCGACTGGGACGGCCGCACCGACTCGATTTATCACCCGTTCGACCTCGAGGGGCGCCGGCACATGGAGTACCTGGCGTATCGCGGCGTCTATGCCGACATCCCGTTCGAAACGCTGGCGGCGGCGTTTCGGCAGTACTATCCCAGGATGTATCGCGCCGACGGCGGGGCGGCGCTGCGCGGCGATTTCGCGGCAGAGGGCGCAGCCGAAGCGACGAACCACTAGGCTGTCGCGTGCAGATCACGCCGCGCTCGGCGGGCTATGTCGCGCTGCTGGTGGCGCTGAGTTCGTTCGGCCCGCTCACCATGAGCATCTATACGCCGGTGATGCCGATGATCAGCGGCGCATTGGGCGCCGGGCCTGACGAGGTCAAGGTCACGCTCACCACCTACATGCTGGGCTTCGCGCTCGGCCAGCTGTTCTACGGTCCGCTCAGCGATCGCTTCGGCCGTCGGCCCGTGCTGCTGGGCGGTCTGCTGTTCTTCACCGCGACCACCATCGGCTGCATCTACGCCCAGAGCATCACCAGCCTGATCGCGCAGCGCTTCTTCCAGGGCGTCGGCGCCTGCGCCGGTGTCGTGATCGGCCGCGCGCTGGCGCGCGATGCCTACGAGGCGCGCGACATGCCGCGCGTGATGGGCTGGATCTCGCTGGCGCTCAACATCTCGCCGGCGATCGCACCGACCATCGGCGGTCATCTCGGTGAACGCTTCGGCTGGAGCGCAACGTTCTGGGTGCTGGCGGCGTTCTCCTCGATCCTGTTCGTGGTCACGGCGCTGGCCTTGCCGGAGACCAACCGCCATCGCAGCACCAACATCGATGCGACATCTCTGCTGCGCGGCAGCGGCGCGATGCTGCGCGACCGGCTGTTCCTGGGCTATGTGCTGACCATGGGTTTCTCGTTCGCGATCAATTTCGGGATGATCGCCGGCACGCCCTTCATCCTGCAGGACAGCCTGGGCTTCACGCCGCGCGAGTTCGGCCTGCTGGTGCTGGTGTCGGTCAGCGGCTTTACCTCCGGCGGCATCTGCAACCAGATGATGATCGGCCGCGTGGCGCCGCCGCGCATCCTGCAGGGGGCGACCTGCTGCCACCTGCTGGCGCTGACGGTGATGGCCGTGCCGGCCTATTTCAACACGCTGGCCTGGTGGTCGATCGTGGTGCCTCATGCACTGCTGTCGTTCGGCTCGGGCATGATCGTGCCGACCGCCAGTGCCGGCGCCGTTGGCCTGCATCCGCGGATGGCGGGTACCGCCTCGTCGCTGTTCGGCCTGGCGCAGATGGGGATCGGCGCGCTGGGCACCGTCGTCGTCGCGGTGCTGACCGGGTGGATGGGGCAGGCTGCGGGAATTCCGCAGGTCGGAGAATGGGTCGGCTGCCGCACGGTGGCCTGCGGCGTGCCGATGCCGCTGGTGATCGGCCTGCTGCCGTTTGCGGCCAGCGGTGCGCTCAGCGCCTGGATGCTGCGCCGCGTTTCGCGTCGCGCGGTGTAGCCCGCTGTCTGTGGGGCCCCATGCCGAAAAGGCAATGCGCCCCGTCATGGCCCTGGGCTAGAACGCCAGGGACATCCACCGCTTGCCGCAGGGAGCACTGATATGGCGGGTATGCTGAAGGACAAAGTGGTGCTGGTGACCGGCGCCGGAGGCGGCATCGGTCGCGAGATGGCGCTTCTGTGCGCGCAAGAGGGCGCCAAGATCGTCGTCAACGATCTCGGCGGTGCGGTCGACGGCGAAGGCCAGGGCAGCCAGACCCCGGCGGCAAAGGTCTGCGACGAGATCAAGGCAGCCGGCGGCGTCGCCATCCCCAATTACGGCAGCGTTGCCGATCCGGCGGCGGCCGAGGCCATGATCAAGCAGGCGGTCGAGAACTTCGGCAGGATCGACGGCGTCATCAACAACGCCGGCATCCTGCGCGATCGCATCTTCCACCGCATGAGCCACCTCGACTGGAAGCAGGTGATCGACGTGCATCTGCACGGCGCCTTCAACACCTCGCGCGCCGCGGCGAACTACTTCAAGGAGCAGAAGTCGGGCGCCTTCGTGCACTTCACGTCGACGTCGGGTCTGGTCGGCAATTTCGGCCAGGCCAACTATGCCGCCGCCAAGATGGGCATCATCGGCCTGTCGCGCTCGATCGCGCTCGACATGAAGGCGTTCAACGTGCGCTCCAACTGCATCTCGCCGTTCGCCTGGACCCGCATGATCGGCACCATCCCCTCGGATACGCCCGAGCAGGTCGCGCGCCTCGACAAGATCAAGCGCATGACGCCGGCCAAGATCGCGCCGCTGGCCGCCTACCTGCTGTCGGACGCGGCCGACGGTGTCTCGTCGCAGATCTTCGGCGTGCGCATGAACGAGATCATGCTGTTCAGCGCCAATCGTCCGGTGCGCTCGGTGCACATGTCCGAGGGCTGGACGCCGCAGAGCATCGCCGAGACGGCGATCCCGGCGATGAAGCCGCACTTCATCGACCTCAATCGCTCGGGCGAGTATTTCAGCTGGGATCCGGTCTGATCCCAGGGTCTGTTCCCACACGATCGCGGCAACAGGAGGATTGGATGACAGGAATCCTGAAGGACAAGGTGGTGCTGGTGACCGGCGCCGGCGGCGGCATCGGCCGTGAGATGGCCATCCTGTGCGCCAAGGAGGGCGCCAAGGTCGTGGTCAATGATCTGGGCGGCGCGGTCGACGGCGAGGGCGAGGGCAGCCAGACGCCGGCTGCGAAGGTCTGCGAGGAGATCAAGGCCGCCGGCGGCATCGCCATCCCCAACTACGGCAGCGTCGCCGATCCGGCCGCGGCCGAGGCCATGATCAAGCAGGCGGTGGAGAATTTCGGCCGGATCGACGGCGTCATCAACAACGCCGGCATCCTGCGCGACCGTATCTTCCATCGCATGAGTCATCTCGACTGGAAGCAGGTGATCGACGTGCATCTGCACGGCGCGTTCAACACCTCGCGCGCGGCGGCGAACTACTTCAAGGAACAGAAGTCGGGTGCCTTCGTGCACTTCACGTCGACATCAGGTCTGGTCGGCAACTTCGGCCAGGCCAACTACTCGGCCGCCAAGATGGGCATCATCGGGCTGTCGCGGTCGATTGCGCTCGACATGAAGGCGTTCAACGTGCGCTCGAACTGCATCTCGCCGTTCGCCTGGACGCGCATGATCGGCACCATCCCCGCCGATACGCCGCAGCAGAAGGCCCGCGTCGAGCGCTCCAAGCGCATGACGCCGGCCAAGATCGCGCCGATGGCGGCGTTCCTGCTGTCCGACGCGGCCGAGGGCGTGACCTCGCAGATCTTCGGCGTGCGCATGAACGAGATCATGCTGTTCAGCGCCAACCGGCCGGTACGCTCGGTGCACATGTCGGACGGCTGGACACCGCAGAGCATTGCCGAGACGGCGATCCCGGCAATGAAGCCGCACTTCATCAGCCTCGACCGCTCGCCCGAGTACTTCACCTGGGATCCGATCTGAGTTTGTTATTTGGGACCGCGCGCGTCCACGCGCGCATCGGCGCGCAGCGCCGACGCTTGTCGCTCTTCGCTTCGCTTCGAGCGATGCGGACGTGGACGTCCGCGGTCCGAACATGACTGCGTGCTTAATCCTCAAGCGCGTCCACCTCGGCGTGGAAGGTGAAGGCGGCGAGTGCTGAACGCACCGCCGCCACCTGCGCGCGAGGCACAAGCAGCCGCACCGCAATGCCGTGCAGCGGATGCCCAGAAGCATCGACTTGCAGCGGCGCATCCGGCCCGGCGATATCGCGCGCGCAAGCCTCCGCAACCCGGCGGGTGAGGTCGAGCTTCAGTGCCTGCTTGTGCACCTTGCCGACCGGCGTCACCGGCAGCGCCGGCAACACCATGATCTCCTTGGGCACGGCCGCGCGCTCGGGAATGCGGGCCTGCGCGAAGGCGATCAGCTCGGCCGCGTCGACCACCGCGCCGGGATGACATTGCACATAGGCGACCGGGATTTCGCCGGCATAGGCATCGGGCCGTCCAACCGCCGCCGCCAGCGATACCGCCGCATGCGCCATCAATGCGTCCTCGATCATGCCGGGATCGATGCCGTGCCCGCCGCGCTTGATCAGCTCCTTGGCGCGACCGGTGACCCAGACGAAGCCGTCGCCATCGACGCGGCCGAGATCGCCGGTGTCGAGCCAGCCGCTGGGGAAGAACGGTTGCTGATGTGCGGGGCGTCCGAGATAGCCCTCGAAAACCATGGGACCGTGGATGGCCAGTACGCCGATCTCGTCGGCAACACAGTCGCCCAATGCCGTGCCGGCGGCGTCCGTGCGCACCGCTTTCACCGCGCAGTACGGTAGTGCCAAGCCGACGGAACCGCGCTTGCCGGCACCATCGCGCGGCCCGCTGGTCACGGCCAGCGTCGCCTCCGTCAGGCCCCAGGGCTCGACCACCGGCACCCCGGTGGCATCGCTCAGCCGCGCGCCGAGTGCGCGGGGCAGGGCGGCGGCCCCGTTGATGATCAACCGCAGGTGTCGCGCCACGTCATGTTGGGGTGGATCAGTCGCCAATTGCGCCATCACCGTCGGCGGGCCGACGACCACGCTGGCATCGCAGGCCGCGATGGTGGCCTTCAGGGCGCCGACAACGCCTGGCCCGCGATAGCCCAGCGGGCCGAGCATGATCACTGTGACGCCTGATGCCAGCGGGTAGAGCGTGCAGGCCAGCAGCCCGCCGACATGGAACATCGGCATGCCGCAGATGACGCGGTCGCCGGTGCGATAGCCGTAGCCGAAACCCGAGATCAGGGCACCGGCCGCGATGTTGAGCGCGCTCAGCGGCACGAATTTCGGCAGCCCGGTCGTGCCGCCGGTATGGAACAGGCCGACGCGGTCGTGATGCGCGCGGGTGGTCAGCGGCGGCGCCGCCGCATTCGCGGCCGGCACCGCCGCCGTGTCGATGTCGAGGCACCTCGTGCCGGCCGGCAGGTGATCGCGGATGGCGGCGAAAACGCCGGCGATGGCCGGCGGTGGATCGCGCGGCAGCAGAACCAGCCTGGCCCGGCACTCGCTGATCAGCATGCCGATCTGCGTTGCCTCGAGATAGAGGTTGATCGGTGCCAGCGTGGCCACGGCCATTGCTGCCAGCGCCGCCGCCACGGTACCGGGTCCGTTCGGCAGCAATGATGCGACGACATCGTCGCTGCCGATGTCCATCGCGCGAAGATCAACGGCCAGGACAGCGGCGCCGTCGCACAGTGCGCGGCGTGAAACCGTGACGCCGGCGCTGCCGGCCACACCCGACGCCAGATACTCGATCGCGGGTGCGTCCGGCGCCGTGGCAGCGCGGCGCAAGATCATGGCGATGAGGTCGTCGCCGCCGAGACGATCCTGCAGAGGTGTCGACGCAAACGCGGCGATGTCGGCGGCGTTTCTGAAGGGAGCGGTGGCGTCCATCTCCGTCCGTCCGGTCACGGCTTGACGATGACCTTGCCGAACACATCGCGCTCCTCCAGCGCGCGGACCGCCGCGATTGCCTCCGACAGCGGCACGACGCGGTCGATCGGCGGGTCGAGCTCTCTGCGCGCGACCAGGTCGAGGCACGCCTGCTGGTCCTCGCGCGTCCAGCCGGTCGATCCGATGATGCTCATCTCCGATGTGAAGAGATAGGGGATGTCAGTCGATGCCGCGTAGCCGCCGGTGCCGCCGCAGCACAGCAGCCGGCCGAAACGCTTCACGCAGCGGATCGAGGGTGTCCAGGTGTCGCCGGCCGTGAAGTTGATCACGACGTCGACGCCGCCACCACGCAACAGCGAACCGGTGGTGTCGCGGATGTAGGTGTCGATCCTGGTCGTCGCGTAGTTGATCGTGTCGTCGGCGCCCAATGCGCGCAGCTTGCGGCACTTCTCGTCGCTGCCGGCGGCGGCGATCACCGTGCAGCCGGCGCGTTTGGCCAGCAGCACGCAGGCCGTGCCGACGCCGCCGGAAGCGCCCAGCACCAGCACGGATTCGCCGGCCTTGATCTGGCCGCGCGTGTGCAGCATGCGGTGCGCGGTGCCATAGGCGCAGGGCAGCGCCGCGGCCTTGTCGTCGCTGACACTGTCGGGGATGCGCATCAGCTGGCTGGCGCGCACCGTGCAGTATTGTGCCATAGCGCCGCGCCGCGTCTCGCCCAGCAGCTCGAAACGGCCGGCGTTCCAGTCGATATGGTGCGGTATCGGCAATACCCGGTCGCCGATCTGCCAGCCTTCGACTCCCTCTCCCAGCGTGTCGATCACACCGGCGCAGTCGCCACCGGTGATGCCGGGCAGCTCGACCTTGATGCCCGGCATGCCCCGTCGCGAAAAGATGTCGAGATAGTTCAGGCCGCAGCTCGCGACCTTGATGCGCACCCAACCGGCGGCGGGCTCGGGCATCGGCATGTCGCCGTAGCGCAGCACCGACAGATCACCGTGCGTGTCGAAATAGACGGCCTTCATCCGCAGCTCTCCGATTCCGGGTCTTGCATATGATGGAGTTTACTTGCAGATTATGCAAGACACGGGACGGACGGGGGAACGGATGATCAGGGCCATGATGGCGACACTCGCCCTTTCGCTGGCAGTCGCGCCGGCGGCGCTGGCGCAGACCAAGCGTGTCGCGATCGCGGGCTGGGGGCCGCATCCGACGCTCAACGAGTCGATCGAGGGCTTCAAGAAAGGCTTGGCGGAAGAGGGCTTCAGCGGCAGCGCCGTCGTCTTCGATGAGACCAACGTGAACTTCGATGCGGCGCTCATCCCGCAGATGCTGACGCGGCTGGCCGGTGCGCAGCCCGACCTGATGGCGACGGTGGCGACACCGGTGTCGGCGGCCGCGCGCCAGCAGCTGCGCGCCCGCACGTTCCCCGTCGTCGCCTTTCCGATTGCCGATCCGGTGCACGCCAAGCTGGTGCCGTCATGGACGGCAGGCGACAAGCTGATGACGGCCTCGTCGGTGGCGCTCGACTATCCGGCGGTGCTGGACTTCTTCAAGACGCTGCTGCCGGGCGTGCGCCGTCTGGGCGTGCTGTTCGATACCGGTGACGACAGCTCGAAGGCGGCGCTCGAAGGGCTCGAGGCGGCCGCGGCCAAGGCCGGCATCACCATCACCGCCGTCGGCGTCGACAATCCCAACGAGCTGCCGCAGCGGGTGCAGTCGGCGGTGGGTCGAGTCGATGCCCTGTTCACGGTGGCGTCCGGCCGCATTCAGCAGGGGATGGCCGCGATCGCTGCCACCGCCGATCGCGCGCGGCTGCCGGTGATCACCTCCATCCCGCAGGCGGTACAGCAGAACTATGCCCTGGCCGCCTTCGCCGTGTCGTTCGGCCAGTCGGGCCTGGCAGCCGGAAGGATCGCCGGGCGCATCCTGAAAGGCGCCGATGCCGCCGGCATCGCGCCCTACCGCGCCAACGCGGCCGAGCACAAGCCGATCATCAACAGCCGCAAGCTCGAGGCGCTGGGCCTGAAACTGCCGCCGGCGCTGGCTGCCTGCGACTGCGTGGTCAACTGACATCGCCATGATTGCTGCTTCCGGGTTGCGCAAGGTCTTCAACCTCGGCACCGCGACGGAGCTGCTCGCCATTGCCGGCGTCGATCTGGCGGTGGCGGCGGGCGAGTTCGTCGCGGTGATCGGCGGCAATGGCGCCGGCAAGAGCACGCTGCTCAACCTGCTGGCCGGTGACTATTCCTGCGACGAGGGCACGATCGTCATCGACGGCAGCGACGTGACACGCACGCCCGAGCACGTGCGCGCCGCCTGGGTGGCGCGGATCTTCCAGGACCCGATGCTGGGCACCGCGGCCGCGCTGACGGTGGAGGAGAACCTCACCTTGGCGCTGATGCGCGCGCAGGGCCGCGGCCTGCGGCCTGCCCTGACGTCGACTCGGCGAACGCGATTCCGTGAGTCCCTGAGCGGCCTGCGTCTGGGACTGGAAGAGCGGCTGGGCACTGTCGTAAGCACGCTGTCGGGTGGCCAGCGCCAGGCGCTGGCGCTGGCCATGGCGACCGTGACGCCACCCAAGCTGTTGCTGCTGGACGAACATACCGCGGCGCTTGATCCGCGTACGTCGGAGCTGGTGATGGAAGCAACGGTCGGGATCGTCGCCAAGGCGGGGCTCACGACGCTGATGGTCACCCACAACATGGAGCATGCGCTGCGCTTCGCCTCACGCATCGTGATGATGGATGCCGGCCGCATCGTTGCTGACATCGGCAGCGCCGAGAAAATCGGGTTGGGCGTCGGCGACCTGATCGAGCGATTCCGCATTCGGGACGACCGCATCGTCCTGCGACAGACGAGGCAGGCATGATCGACACCTTCATCAATCTGGTGCCGATCACCCTGGTGCAGAGCCTGATCTACGCCTTCGTGGCATTGGCGATCATGATCCCGTACCGCACCCTCGCGCTGCCCGACCTCACGGTCGAGGGCAGCCTGCCGCTGGGCGGTTGCATGGCGGCAGCGCTGCTGACGGCGGGCCTTGATCCGTGGAGCGGCACGGCCATCGCCATCCTGGCCGGCGCGGCCGCCGGCATGGTGACGGCGCTGATCCATCTGTACTTCCAGGTGCCCTCGCTGCTGGCGGGCATCCTGGTGGCCACCATGGCGTGGAGCGTCGATCTGCGGGTCATGGCGATGCCCAACAAGGCGGTACCGGCCGAGCTGTCGCTGTTCGACTGGCTGTCGCCGGCGATCCTGCTCGATATCCGCCTGCAGATGGCGCTGCTGGGCGCACTCGTCTGCGCCGTGCTCGCAGGCTTGCTGGCGTTCTATCGCACCGAAATCGGCCTGTCGCTGCGCTGCGTTGGCGCCAATGCACGGCTGGCACCGGCGTTGGGCGTGAACCGGCGTCGGTACGTGGTGGTCGGTTTCGGCCTGGCCAATGCACTGGCGGCGCTCGGCGGTGCGCTGGTGGTGCAGACCCAGGGCTATGCCGACGTCACCATGGGTTTCGGCATTCTGGTCAACGGGCTTGCGGCACTCATCATCGGCGAGGCGATCGTCGGACGCTCGAGCATCACGCGCCAGGTCGTGGCGCCCGTGGTCGGCTCGGTGATCTACTACCAGCTCGTCTCGCTGGGCCTGGCCACCGGTCTCAATCCGTCGGATCTGAAATTCCTTACCGGCGCCTTCGTGCTGGTGACCCTGGCCCTGCCATTGATCACCGGCCGATCCCGGTCGATTGTCGGCACATGACGAACACGGCAACACCGGCGGTGAGACAGCACCGCCGTCCCGGCCTGATCGGCGGCATGAGCTGGCGATCAACCGAACTCTACTACCGGCGCCTCAACCAGGCGGTGGAAGAACGGCTGGGGTCGCATCACAGTTTTCGCGGCATGGTCTGGAACCTGGATTATGCCGACCTGATCGGGCCGGCGTCGGCCGGACGATGGAACGAGGTCGAAGACCAGCTGATGCAGGCGGCACGCGGACTGACCGCGAGTGGCTGCGATCTGGTCGTGTTGACCGCGGTCACCGCCCACCGGTTTCATGGGTCGGTCGTGAAGGCTGCCGGGCGTCCCGTGCCGCATGTGCTCGCTGGCGCCGCGCGTGCGCTCGACAGCCAGAGTGTGCGCTGTGCCGGCATCCTCGGGACGGCGACAACCTGCGCCGTTGGTTTCGCTGATCGCTATTTGGCGCGCGGCGGCCGCACGCTCCTGCGCCTCGACGAGCACGAGCAGAACGCACTCGACGGGCTGATCCAGGGCGCCCTGACGGTCGGCGACGTCACCGCCGAGGGGCGCGCCCAGCTGGATACTGCCATCCGCACGCTGGTGCGGCGCGGCGCCGAGGCGGTCGTGCTGGCATGCACCGAACTGCCGCTGCTGCTGCCGCTGGCCACCGCGCCCGTGCCGCTGCTGGATTGCGTGGCGCTTCACGTCGATGAGATTTGCAGCCTGATAGTGAGTCCGGAAAATGTCGACCCAACCGGTCATCGAAATTGATCACCTGCTGACCTATGTGCGCGACCTCGACGGCGCTGCGGCGTTGTTCCGGCGCATGGGCTTCACCCTGTCGCCGATCAGCCGCATCGAGACCATGGGGATCTCCAACCACCTGGTGCTGATGCACCCGGGCACGCCCGGGGCCGGCAACTACATCGAGCTGATGGCGGCGCACGATCGGGC
>DATEIF010000510.1:0-3514 GCA_035279205.1 Vineibacter sp. | reverse complement strand
AGCGGGCGTTAATCCGGTCGACCGCGCCCTGCACCTGGCGGCCGTAGTGGCCGTACTCGCGCAGGTTGGTGCGCGACGGCACCAGGAACGCGAGGAACGTGACGCGGCCGCGGTAGCGCGGGTAGCGGGCGAGCAGCGCCTCGAACGCAGCGAACCCGCGCAGGATGTTCTTCGACGGCTCGAGCCGGTCGACGCGGACGATGATCCGCTCGCGCGCGGCTCCGAGCAGCTGGTCGCGACGGCGCTGCGCGGCACGCGAGGCGGCGGCCCGGCGCGTCGAGCCGACGTCGATCGAGATGGGATAGGAGCGCACGTGCGCGACGTGCCCATCCGGGCGAATGACGCGCCCGGTCGAGTAGTCGAGCTCCATCTCGGGCAGGAACGACTCGACGGCGCGCATGAAGTTGTGCGCGTAGCGGTCGGTCTGGAATCCGACGACGTCGTTCGCCGCCAGGCCGCGGCAGATCGCCTCGCGCATGGGCGGGGCGAGGATCTGCCACAGTGACGACGGCGGCCACGGGATGTGCGTGAAATGGCTGAGCACCGCTCCCGGCCGGGCCCGGCGGATCGGCTCCGCAGCCAGGTACAGGTGATAGTCGTGGAGCATGATCCGCGGGCTCGGGTCGCTGCGCGGCGCCTGCGCCAAGACCGCCTGGGCGAACGCGTCGTTCACCGCCACGTAGCCGTTCTGCCAGGCACGCATGACCGACGCGTCGATGACCGGGCGCTCGGGCAGGTTCCACATCTGGTGCTGCAGGAACCACAGCAACGGGTTGGCGATGACGTTGTACGCCGCCTCGTAGGCCTGTCGGTCGATGGCAGCGAAGCGCAGCCGCACCTCCTCGGACGGACTTGCCGTGGCGATGAGGCGCGGATCGGCCGCGGCGCGGCGATCTCCCTCGGTCATCGCCGCGGCGATCCAGGTGACGGGCACGTGGCGCCCCACCTGGCTGAGCGCGGTGACGAGGCCACCGCTGCCGCGCCGTGGCCGCAATGATCCGTCGGCGGCGATGCCGAACGTGACCGGGCCGCGGTTCGTGGCGATCAGCAGCCGGCGATCGCCGAGGAGGCGAGTCGCCGCATCGGCCAGGGTGTTCTCGTGATCGGCCTCCGGCGAATGTGCCCGGCTGACGGCAGTTGCGTGTCCGGCCGGGCGCTTCCGGACGGTTGATCGCCGCTCCCCACGGCCGGCCATCAGGCTAGAAGAGGCTTCCGGCCGAGACCTTCAGCACGTCGAGGATCACCCCGGGGAAGATGCCCAGCACGAGCACGCCGACGACGCTGAGCGCCAGGGCCAGCGTCCCGAAGCCCGAGGACTCGATGGGCGCCGGATCATCCTCTGGCTCACGCATGTACATGTAGACGATCACGCGCAGGTAGTAGAACGCGGCCAGCGCGGCGTTCAGCACGATGAGCACGGCCAGCCAGGTCAGGTTGGCGTCGACCGTGGCCAGCAGCACGTACCACTTGGAGAAGAAGCCGACCGTCGGCGGGATGCCCGTCAGTGACAGCAACAGGATCGCCATCGCGGCCGCGCGCCCCGGTGCCCGCAGGCCGAGCCCGGCGAACGAGTTCAGGCCGCCGAAGCGCGAGGTGTCGCGCTGCAGCATGCCGACGACGGCGAAGGCGGCGATGTTCATCACCGAGTAGCCGGCGACGTAGAACAGGATCGACTCGATCGATTCCTGCTGGACCGCTGCCGATCCGGCCGCGGCGAATGCCGCAAGCCCGGCCAGGATGTAGCCGCTGTGCGCGATGGCGCTGTAGGCCAGCATCCGCTTCACGTTCCGCTGGGTCAGCGCCACGATGTTGCCCCCGGTCATGGTCAGCACGGCGAGCAGGGCCATCACGACCAGCCAGTCGGCGCGAATCGGACCGAGCGCCTCGGCGAACAGGCGGATCAGCAGCGCGAACGCGCCCAGCTTCGGGCCGACGGACAGGAAGCCGGTGATCGGCGTCGGCGCGCCCTGGTAGGCGTCCGGCGTCCAGTAGTGGAACGGCACCGCCGCCACCTTGAACGTCGCGCCCACGGTGAGCATGCCGATGGCCACCAGCATGGCCGGGCCGACGTTGGCGCTCGCCAGCGCCGGTCCGATCTCGTCGATCCTGGTCGTGCCGGTGATGCCGTAGGTCCAGCTGATCCCGAACAGCAGGATCGCGCTGGCGAAGCTCCCGAGCAGGAAGTACTTCAGGCCGCCTTCGTTGCTGTAGCGGTCGGTCTTGGCCAGGCCGGTGAGAAGGTAGGACGGCATGACCATCAGCTCTAGACCGATGAACAGGGTGATCAGGTCCCCACTGCTGGCCAGTACGCACATCCCGAGCAGCGAGAAGATCAGGATCGCGTTGAACTCGCCGAGCGGGATGCGCCGCACGCGCAGGTAGGCCGGCGCGAAGAGCGCGGACAGGATGCCGATGCCCACGGTCGCCACTTTCAGGAAGACCGACAAATCGTCGACGACGTAGAAGCCCGAAAAGACCCGGTCGTTGGTGCCCCACACCACCACGCAGCCGATCCCCGCCAAAATCAGCCCGAAGACGGTGAGCGGGGTGAGCAGCCATCGGTCGCGCGCCGACAGGAACAGGTCGGCGGTGATCACGGTCAGCACCAGGCCGACCAGGATCAGCTCCGGCAGGAGCGTGGCAAGGTCGTTCAGGTAGGTCATGCGCTCACCACGGCAACGTGAACGAGGTCAGGCCGCCGGACGCGTTGATCGCGTCCAGGATGCGCTGCGCCGGATGGTTGACCGCGTCGAGGATCAGCACCGGGTAGACCCCCATGGCCACCACCAGAATGATCAGCGGCGCGAGCGCCAGCCACTCATTGCGGGTCAGATCCTTGAGGGTCGGCCAGAAGCGGCGCATCCAGCTCGACGGCACGCTGAAGAACATGCGCTGGTACATCCACAGCATGTAGACCGCGCTGGCGATGACGATGAACATCGTGATGCCGGCCACGTAGCCGTTGAAGCGGAACGTCCCGAGCAGCACCAGGAACTCACCGATGAAGCCGGCCAATCCGGGCAGCCCGATGCTGGCGAAGACGAACAGGCCGAAGATCCCGGCGTAGTGCGGCGTGCGTGCGTTCAGGCCGCCGAGATGCGCGATCTCCCGGTCGTGGGTGCGCTCGTAGATGACGCCGACCAGCAGGAACAACGCGCCGGTGATCACGCCGTGGGCCAGCATCTGGTAGACGGCGCCCTGCATGCCCTGCATGTTGAACACGAAGATGCCGAGCATCACGAAGCCCATGTGGCTGACGCTCGAATACGCGACCAGCTTCTTGAGGTCCGGCTGCACCATCGCCACCAGCGCCCCGTACAGGATGGCGATGACCGCCAGCGCGATCATGATCGGGGCGAAAGCCTTGGCGGCATCGGGGAGCAACGGCAGGCTGTAGCGCAGGAAGCCGTAGCCGCCGAGCTTGAGCAGCACGCCGGCGGGCAGGATCGAGCCGGCGGTGGGTGCTTCGACGTGGGCATCGGGCAGCCAGGTATGCAGCGGCCACATCGGCACC
>DATEIF010000509.1:0-4296 GCA_035279205.1 Vineibacter sp. | reverse complement strand
GGTGCCGCACAGGGTGACGGGGCCGGCCGGCGGTAGCGGGGCCGCAGCCGATGGCAGGGACATGCCCAGCAGCAGGGCGAGCGTCGCGCCGCTCAGCGCCTGGTGTCGGCGCGTGGACCGTCGGTCGTGCCGCGGTCCGGTCTTGGTTGATGGCATCGGTTCCCGTCGTGTTCGCGCCGAAGGGTGTGGCGCGCAGGGGGTTATCGGCCTACATCAAGACGCGAGTGTGGCGGTTCTGGAGAGGCGCGATGACCAAGGGATCCGATCTGCTGGTGGCGGCGCTCGAGAACGAGGGTGTCGATCGTATCTTCGGCGTGCCGGGCGAGGAGAATCTCGACGTCGTCGAGTCCATCCGCAACTCGTCGATCGACCTGGTGCTGACGCGTCACGAGCAGGCCGCCGCTTTCATGGCCGCCACCTACGGCCGTCTCACCGGCAAGCCCGGCGTCTGCATCACCACCCTGGGCCCGGGCGCGCTCAACCTCACCACCGGCGCCGCCTATGCGCTCTTGGGCGCCATGCCGATGATCATGCTCACCGGCCAGAAGGGGATCCTGTCGTCGCGCCAGGCCCGCTTCCAGGTCGTCGACGTCGTGGCCGCGATGAAGCCGCTCACCAAGCTGGCGCGCCAGATCGTGGCGCCGGCGATGATTCCTACCCTGGTGCGCGAGGCCTTCCGCGTCGCCCAGGAGGAGCGTCCCGGTCCCGTCCATCTCGAGCTGCCCGAGGACATCGCCAGCGAGGCGTGCGAGCCCGTGCCGCTGATCGCGCCGCATCCGGTGGAGCTGCCGGCCGCCGGCGCGGCGGCGCTCGACCGTGCCGCCGGCATGATCCTGGCCGCGCAACGCCCGCTGGTGATGCTGGGGGCGGCGGCATCGCGGCCGCGCTCGACGTCGGATCTCGGGCAGTTCGTGCTGCGCACGCGCATTCCCTATTTCACGACCCAGATGGGCAAGGGTACCGTGTCCGGCGCCACCGAGCTCTACATGGGCACCGCCGCGCTGTCGGAACGCGATTACGTGCATGAAGCCATCGAGCGTGCCGACCTCATCATCACCATCGGCCACGATACGGTGGAGAAACCGCCCTTCATCATGGGCGCCGCGGGCCCGCAGGTGATCCATGTCGGCTACCAGCCCGCCAGCGTCGAGCAGGTCTATTTCCCGCAAGCCGAGGTGATCGGCGACATCGGCCCGTCGCTGCGCCTGCTGGCCGATCGCGTCGAGGGCCGCATCGCCAACGCCGGTGCCTTGCTGCCGCTGCGCGAGGGCATCCTGGCGCGCATTGCCGACCGTGCCACCGAGGACCGCTTCACGCCGCAGCGCCTGGTGCACGACATCCGCCAGGTCATGCCGGCCGACGGCATCCTCGCGCTCGACAACGGCATGTACAAGATCTGGTTCGCGCGCAACTACCGCACCCGCGTGGCCAACACGCTGTTGCTGGACAATGCGCTTGCCACCATGGGCGCCGGCCTGCCCTCGGCGATGATGGCGGCGATGCTCTATCCCGGACGCCGCGTGATGGCGGTGTGCGGCGACGGCGGCTTCATGATGAACAGCCAGGAGCTGGAGACCGCCGTGCGGCTGAAGCTGGACCTGGTGGTGCTGGTGATCGAGGACGGCGCCTACGGCATGATCCGCTGGAAGCAGGCGGTCGACCGCTTCCCCGACTTCGGCATGACGTTCAACAACCCCGATTTCGTGCGCTACGCCGAGTCCTACGGTGCCAAGGGCACGCGGGTGACGGCGGTCGGCGATTTCATCCCGGCGCTGGAACGCGCCTTCGCCGGCGGCGGCGTGCATGTGGTCGTGGTGCCGGTCGACTACAGCGAGAACACCCGCGTGCTGGTCGACGAGCTGCGCGAGCGGCTGCCGGTGGTACCGGCCGCCTAGCGTCCCGTCATCCCGAGCGCAGCACTCGTCATCCCGAGCGCAGCGAGGGATCTCCTGCGATTGACGTACGGCATGGCTTCGCGCGAGATCCCTCGCGGTGCTCGCCATCACCGCCGTCGTACGGAATACTCCATGCCGTGGCCGAGCCCGATGGGCAGCGTGACCGAGTCGAAGCCGTTGGCGCGATCCTGCATGTAATCGACGTATGGCCGCAGCGCCTTCTTGTAGGTGAAGATGTTGTCGGCCAGCACCACGGTGCCCATCCGCATGCGCGGCGCCAGCATCTTGATCATCGGCAGATAGATATCCTTCCAGCCGTCGAGCAGCAGGAAGTCGATCGGGCCGTCGAGCGTCGCCAGCGTCTTCATCGCATCGCCTTCGCGGATGTCCACGAACGGCTCCAGTCCGGCGGCCGCGATGTTGGCGCGCGCGGCCCTGACCTTGGCCGGCTCCATCTCGGTGCCGATGACGCGGCCGTTGTTGGCGCGCGCCGCGGCGCCGAGGTAGATCGTCGAGATCGCGAACGAGGTGCCGAACTCCACGATCAGGCGGGCGTCGATGGCGCGCGCCGTCGCATAGAGCAGCTTTCCCTGGCCGGGATCGACTGAAATGTAGGCGTTCTTCAGGTAGGGCTCGACGGTCTTCGCCACGTCGCGTCCCGTCGCGGTCGCCAGGAGAATGGCGGGCAGGGCGCGCAGAAGGACCCAGCCGTCGCGCCGGGTGCGCGCGTGCAGCCCGTTCAGCACCGCGCTCACGCGCGGATCGTCGAGGCCGGTGTTGCGGATCATGGGAACCATGGGGTGTCGCTCCATTTGCCAAAGCCCATAACCTGAGTTATTGCTCGCATGATACGAGCTTTTACTCAGGTTCAGTACTCGCAAACGGGGACGCCGCATGGCCAAGCGCCGCAAATCGCCGCCGATCCCGCGGAAACGGCCCGAGCAGGACCGCTCGCGCGCCACGGTCGAGGCGATCATCGAGGCGGCTGCTCGCATTCTGGCAAAGGGCGGCTACGGCGGCTTCACCACCAACCATGTGGCGGAGAAGGCGGGAGTCAGCATCGGCACGCTCTATCAGTATTTCCCGAACAAGGAGTCGCTGCTGGGCGAGCTGATCCGCCGGCACAAGCTTGCGATCGAGGACGGCATCGAGGTGCTGACGCCGCAGGCGGGCGACCTGCCGTTTGCCGCCGTGGTGCGGGCGGCGATCGAGCATGTCGTGCGCGCGCATCTCGTCGATCCCGCGCTGCACCGCGTGCTCTCCGAAACGCCGCCCCTGGGCAAGCTCGATTGGGAAGCGACGTTCGGCGAGCGGCTGACCGCGCACGTCAAGGCGGTGTTCGCGGCGCGGCGCGCCGAGATCGTGGTGCCGGACCTCGACCTTGCCGCCTATGTCACGATGCGGGCGGTCGAGGCGGTCGTCCACAACGCCGCCACGGAGCGGCTGTCGGATTTGAAATCCGGCGCGCTGACGGACGAGGTGACGCGCATGCTGGTCGGCTACCTCACCGGCAAGGCCGCTGGATTGCAAATGAAACCAAACGCGGCGCTCCTGACATCATCCTGAAATCCGCGGCCTAGAGGCTTGGCCTGTCTCGCAGACAGGGTCGTGACATTGGCGCGCCCGGCCCGGTCAGGCGCGGTGGCGCGGCGCGCATCAACGGGCGGACAACGACCCGCGAACCAGATGGAAAGAAGCCATGACCGCCAGCACGATCGCATTTGGCAACACGCTGCCGGTTCTGCCGTGCGCACCCCTGTGCGACGCATCGGATCGGTACGACAACGACATCGCCCGCCAGCTGCCGCTGCACGTGCCGGCGCTGCGGCGCTATGCCCGGACACTCACCGGCGATACCACGGCGGCCGACGACCTGGTCCAGGATTGTGCCGAACGTGCGCTGGCCCGGGCGCATCTCTGGCAGGGATGGGGCAGCGTGCGTGCCTGGTTGTTCACCATCATGCACAACCTCCAAGCCAACAACCGGCGCCGGGCCGCGTGTCGGCCGCGGCTTACGTCCATCGACCATGTCGTTGATCCACCCGGTCCGGCGGGGCAGCTCGACAAGCTGATGGTCAACGATACCTTGGTGGCGCTGCGCCACTTGTCGCCGACGCATCGCGAGGTGCTGAGCCTCGTCGTGGTCGAAGGCATGACCTATGCCGAAGCCGCCGAAATCACCGGCGTAGCGCCGGGAACGGTGATGTAGCGCTTGTCACGCGCCCGCGGTCATCTGCGGTCGCTCACCAACGGTGAGGCCTTTGGGGATCCGTCACATCAGTAGCGCGGATTGCGCAAAATACCGAGGCCAGTGGCAGGGTCAAAGGTGCTGCGGGTGCCGGAGGTGCCGGTCTGGGTGCCGTTGCCGCCCTGCGGCGGCGCCGTGCTGCCGTCGTTGCGG
>DATEIF010000508.1:0-23897 GCA_035279205.1 Vineibacter sp. | reverse complement strand
CCTGTGCGCTGCTGACGACATGCGCGGGCACGCCGGCGGCCTGCAGGCGACGCTCCAGTGCCTCGGCGTCCTGCGGTACCGCCCACGCGTTGATCGCATCATCCAGCGCCTTCCGGCGGCGCAGGCGACCGACCAGGGTGTCGAAGCCCGGATCGCACAGGCTGTCGCCGACAACGGCTCGAAACCGCTGCCACGTGTCACCCGACGAGGCATCGATGGCGATCCAGCGGTCCTTGCCGGCGCAGCGATAGAGGCCTTCCGGCGCCTTGAGCGGCGAGCCGGCATGGCCGCGGCGCTGGGGCACCGTGCCGTTGGCGGCGTACTGGTACCAGGCCGGCGACAGGAACTGAATGCCGGCCTCGGCCTGCGCCACGTCGATATGGCAGCCCTCGCCGGTGCTGCGCCGCCGGTGCAGCGCCGCCAGCACGCTGGGCACGATGAAGCGCGGCGCCACCGAGTCGGTCCACGGCCCGTAGGTGCCGCACGGCGGATGATCGGGCCAGCCCAGGAGCAGGCTGGCGCCCGACATCGCCGCGCCCATGGTGCCGACGCCGCTGGTGCCGCGCGCGTGCGGGCCGGTCTGGCCCAGCAGGCTGGTCGACACCATGATGATGCGCGGGTTGCGCGCGGCGATGCGCGGATAGTCGAGCTGCAGTCCCTCCAGCACGCCAGGGCTGAAGCTCTCGATCACCACGTCGGCCCAATCGACGAGGCGCAGGATCGCCTCGCGGCCGCGCGGGTCCTTGATGTCCACGGTCAGGCTGCGCTTGCCGGCATTCAGGTTATGGTAGCTGATCGAGCGCTCCAGGCCGGGCTTGCCGTCCTTGAACGGGCCCAGGGTGCGCAGCGGATCGACGCGGCGCGCGCTTTCCAGCTTCACCACCTCGGCGCCGAGATCGGCGAGATAGCGGCCGGTGACCGGCCCCACCATCACCCAGCCCATGTCGAGCACATGCAGTCCGGCCAGCGGTGCGCTCATGGTCTGCTCCTCAGATGATGCCGTGGACGAACAGGGCCTGGATCTCGAGCGACGACAGGCCGAGATCGGCTGCGAGAACCTCGGCCGTGTGCTGCGAGAGTGTGGGCGCCGGCCGCGCGACATCGATGGTGTAGTTCGAGAACTGCGCGAAACGCGCCGGATCATGAACCGCCGGACCATCGGCGCCCAGGCTCACGGGCGAGGACCACAGGCCACGCTCGCGATACTGCGGCGACTGGTCGATGTCCTGCATGTCCATCAGCGGCGCCGCCAGCAGGCCGAGCCGACGCGCGGCAGCGCCGAAATCGGCCTTGGTGTGCTTGGCGCAGAGCGCGCGGATGCCGTCGACGGCGGCCTGGATGTCGGCGGCGCCGAGGCTTCCCTTCTCGACCTGCTGCGGCACGGTGGGCCAGTCGAGCGCGCCCAGGTGCGCCTCGAGACAACCTTGCTCCACCGCCCAGCGCATCAGGCGCTGGGTCATCGGGCCGAAGGCCTGGCCGAACGCCATCGAGATCAGCACGAAGCCGTCCTGGCAGGCATAGATGCCGGGCAGGCTGACGCCGGCCAGCTGCTGGCGCGCCGGCGTACGCTGCAATCCCGGATTGCCCGCCGGCACGACGATCGGCACGCTGAGCGCACTCATCATGCCGGCGAGCCGCGCCGGCACCTCGATGTCCTGCCCCTGCCCGTCGGCATCGCGGGCCGCGAGCGCGGCCAGCGAGGCGATCGCCGCCTCGGCGCCCGCCTCCATCATCGCCTGCGGCACGGGATAGAAGATCGGCGGCCGATCGGGATGGCCGGTGATGCCGGGCACGCCGGTGGCCGCCGTCACGATCAGGTCGGAGGCCTGGTAGTCGCGCTTGGCGCCGCTCGACAGGAACGGCGTGATGCGGCAGCGCACGGTGGTGTCCGGAAACGTCACGGCGATGCGCGGCTCGCTGGCGCATGCGTGCGCAGCTTCGAGCACCAGGGCGGCGCCGCGACCGAGGTCGGCCAGCAGCGCGCGGCCGTCGTCCTGCGCGAGGTCGAGCGTGATGCCGCGCTTGCCGCGGTTGAGCGCATGCCAGGTCAGGCTGCGCTCGAGGCCGGGCGTGTCACCCAGGAACGGATCGAGCCGGCGGCCGCGCGCGCCACCGGGTGGTTCGACCACGATCACATCGGCGCCGAGATCGGCCAGGATGCGGCCGGCCATCATCGTTTCGGGCGCCGAGAGTTCGATGACCCGGATGTCGTTCAGCATGCGGCGGGTTCCTGAACCCTTCTCCCCGCGCAGGCGGGGAGAAGGTGGCGCGCGAGCGCCGGATGAGGGGCTTCGCGGTGCCCAGAGCAGAACTTTCCTGCGAGACTTGAGGAGTCGCTAGATCGCGAAGCCCCTCATCCGCCCTTCGGGCACCTTCTCCCCGCCTGCGCGGGGAGAAGGGAACATTGCTACGGCCGCTGCAGGACGTGCACGTAGCAGACGGCACCCAGCCCGACCATGTGCGCGAGGCCGGTCTTGGCGCCCTTGTGCTGGCGCGGGCCGGCATCGCCGCGCAGCTGCAGCGCGATCTCGCCGATCTGGCCAACGCCGGTGGGACCGATGGGATGGCCCATCGCGATCAGGCCGCCCGACGGGCTCACGGCGCACTGGCCGCCGATGTCGAAGGCGCCCTCCTTCAGCAGGTGGATGGCCTCGCCCGGCTTGCAGATCCCCATCGCCTCGACGTAGTGCAGCTCCTCGATGGTGAAGGCATCGTGCAGCTCGACGATGTCGACCGTCTTGGGCGCGACCTGCGCCTGCTGCAGCGCCGCGGCGATGGTGTCCTTGGTGATCGCGGCATCGGCCCCGGCCTGACCGCCCGCAGCTTCGCTGGACGCGGCCGACGCCGTGACGCGCACGGCGCGCGCCGGGTCGATGCCCAGGCGCTTGATGGCGTCCTCGGAGGCGATGATCACCGCGGCGGCGCCTTCGCCGACCGGGCAGCACTGCAATGTCGTCAAGGTGCCCGAGACCGGGCGGCCGCCCAGGACTTCCTCCAGGGTGCGCGCCTGCTGGCGGTGGGCGTGCGGGTTCAGCGCACCGTTGCGATGGTTCTTCACCGCCACCAGCGCCACGTCCTGCGGTGCGACGCCGTGCCGGTGGGCGTACTCGTTGGTCAGCAGCGCGAAATGCGTGAAGGGCACGATCGCGTCGTCGGCGAGGTTGCCGATGCCGGTCTTGGTGAAGGCACGCTGCACCACGCCGGGCTTGTCGACGCCGATCACCAGCGAGACGTCGGCGATGCCGGCGCCGACCTCGATGCAGGCGTGGCGGAAGGCCGCCGAGCCCGACGCCGAGGCGTTCTCGATGTGGACCAGCGGACGCCCGGTGGCGCCGAGATGCTTCAGCATCGCGCGGCCGGCCGCCATGCCCAGCAGGCCGGTGCCGATGTAGGAGGACTCGACGTCGGTCCAGGCGATGCCGGCATCGGCCAGCGCCGCGCGGATCGCCGGCAGGCCCAGCATGACGTAGGGCGTGTCGCTCAGCGGCTGGTAGCGATGCCAGCCGACGCCGACGACATAGACGGAACGCAGATCCTTGAGTGTCTTGGCCATGGTCGTGGTCCGCCGTTCATCAGGTCGCGGGAGTGAAGCGCAGGTCGACGATCGCCTTCGCGCCGGTACCGACCGGCACCAGCGTGGCCACCATCGTCTGGCCGGGCTTCAGCGTCTTCTCGTCGACGCCGACCAGCACCGTGCGCACGGTCGGTCCGTCCTCCAGCGCGATCGAGCCGATGGTGAACGGCGCTTCGTGCGGCTTCACCTCGGCGTTGGGCGCCGGCGCGCGCGCGGCATGCATGTGCACCGTGGCCGATGCCACAAGCTTGCCGCGGCCGCTCAGGCGCACGGGCTGCAGCGCGTCGCCGTGGCGGCCGCAGACCTCGCAGCCATAGGTCTGCATGGGAAAGAAGACGTGGCCGCAAGCGCACTTGCCGCCGTTCAGTGCGGGATGGTCCGGCACCTTTTCGGTACCTTGCTCGGCATAGAGTGCAGGCTTCAACAACGCCGACTGGCTCATCTCTTCCTCCCGGCTGGCACCAAAGAAAATACTTGTTAACGGATAAGCAAGCATATAGTTTGCTCGACAGCAAGCGCCATTTAGACGCTTGGCCCGGGATGAAACGAGCCAGGAGTTCGCCCCGCATGCCGCGAGCCGGTAACAAGCCACCCGCGTCTGCACGGACCACCAAGCGCCGCGCGCCGATCGCCGCGCCAGCCGAGACCGCGCCCGCTGACGGCCAGGACGCATCGCGCCGCACGCACGCCGAGCGTCGCGATGAAGCGGAACGCCGCCTGCTGGCCGCCGCCGTCGGCATCGTGTCCGACCGCGGCATCGAGGGCATGACGCTCGCCGAGGTTGGCGAGGCGGCGGGCTACAGCCGCGGCCTGCCGGCACACTATTTCGGCCGCAAGAACGACCTGGTGGCCGCGGTCGCCAGCCACATCGCCGACGGCTTCGCCAATCGCCTGGCGCAGACATCGACGCGGCAGCCCGGACTTGAATCGCTGCTGCATTCGGTGCGCGCCTATTTCAACGGCGGCCTGCACACGCCGGCCAGCACGCGGGCGCTGCTGATCGCGCTGGCCGAGGCGCTGACCGAGCCGGCGCTGTCGGATGCCATGTCGGGCGTGACGCAGCGCTCGGTGCGGCGCCTGGCCACGATGCTGCGCCATGGCATCGAGCGCGGCGAGATCCGCCGCGATATTGATCCGCACGCCCAGGCGGTGATGATCCTGGGCACCCTGCGCACGACGATCGCGCAATGGACCATCGATCCCGAGCGCATCGATCTCAAGGCGCTGCGCGATCGCTACGTCGCTTCCCTGCAGCAGAGTCTCGCCGCATGACGCAAGCCCTTCCCGGCACGATCGAACACTGGGCCGCCGCGACGCCCGACGCGATCGCCATCATCGACGGCGAACACCGCCTGACCTTTACCGCCTGGAACGACGCCGCCAACCGCGTCGCCGCCGGCCTGGCGGCACGCGGCGTCGTTCGCGGCGACATCGTCGTGCTGCGCACGCAGATCCGTCACGAGTGGGCCATCCTGTCGGCGGCGCTGGGCAAGCTGGGCTGCTCGCTGCTGGCGATCAACTGGCGGCTGACGCCGGCCGAGACCCAGTATGTCCTGGGCAACAGCGGCGCCACGGTCTTCATCTGCGACGATGCCGATCCCAGCGCCATCGTGACCGCTTTCGAGGGCCTGCCGATCAAGCTCGCGGTATCGATCGACACGCCGGCCGACAGGTTCGTGTCCTATGCCGAGCTCGCGGCGAGCGACGGCGCGCCGCGCTTCGGCGCCGGCGATCCGCCGCTGATCATCTACACCTCGGGCACGACCGGACTGCCCAAGGGCGTGGTGATGAACGCGCGCGAGGCGGCCAAGACCGATCGCAAGGCGGCGGAGTATCTGCAGGACGTCGCCGCGAGCCGACCGCAGGTCGCCGGCGACATCGTCATGCTGACCCTGCCGATGCATCACGGCGCCGGGCCGGCGGCGCTGGGCGGCGCGCTGCGCCAGGGCAACCGCATCATCCTGATGCGCCGCTTCGATCCGGCCGGCGCGCTGGCGCTGATCGCGCGCCACAAGGTGACGGTGTGGACCGGCGTGCCGACCATGTACAAGCGCATGGCCGCGCTGCCACCAGAGGAGCTGGCGCGTCACGACGTCTCGTCGCTGCGCCTGCTGGGCGTCGGCGCGGCGCCGGTGCCGCCAGCGCTGAAGGACTGGATCGACGGCTATTTCGGTGCCGGCCGCCTGAGCGAGGGCTACGGCGCCACCGAGGTGGGCATGATCACCCATCTCGCGCCCGGCATGCACAAGATCAAGCCGGGCTCCAGCGGCCTGCCGCACAAGCATGTCGACATCCGCATCCGCGACGATAGCGGCGCCGACCTGCCGGCCGGATCGGTGGGCGAGATCTGGGTGCGCACGCCCGCCACCATCCATCAATACCTCAACGGCAAGACGCTGGGTCCCGATACGCTCGACGGCGAGGGCTTCTTCCGGGTCGGCGATGTCGGCCGGCTCGACGAAGACGGCTATCTCTTCATCACCGACCGCGCCAAGGACATGATCATCTCGGGCGGCGTGAACATCTATCCGGCCGAGATCGAGGCGGCGCTGCTGAAGCACGCCGCGGTGCAGGACGCCGCCGTGATCGGCATCCCCGACGACGAGTTCGGCGAGCAGGTGAAGGCCTTCATCGAGCTCAAGCCCGGCGCGCGGGCGACGCCGGAAGACATCATCGCCCACGCCAAGGACCACCTGGCTTCCTACAAGCGGCCCAAGTCGGTCGACATCGTGGCCGAGCTGCCGCGCAACACCATGGGCAAGCTGCTCAAGCGCGAGCTGCGCGAACCCTACTGGAAGGGACGGGAGAGAAAAGTATGAGCGAGATCCTCGATCTGGGTGGGCGCGTGGCGCTGGTCACCGGCGCCGGCCAGGGCGTCGGACGACAGGTCGCGCTGCACCTCGCCGCGCACAAGGCCGGCGGCGTCGTCGTCAACGATTATGTGCTGGAGCGCGCCGAGAGCGTGGCCAAGGAAATCCGCGATGCCGGCGGCAAGGCCGTGGCGATCCAGGCCGACGTCACCGATCTCGCCAGCGTCAAGGCCATGGTGGCCAAGGCCCAGGGCGAGTTCGGCCCGATCGGCATCCTGGTGAACAACGCCGGCAACGCCGGCGCCAACCCCTCGCCCGACGCGCGCAAGCCGTTCTGGGAGACCGGGCCGGAGGCGTGGAACAGCTTCATCGGCGTCAATTTCTACGGCGTGCTGAACTGCACCAGCGCCTGCATCCCCGGCATGATCGCGCGCAATGCGCCCGGCCGCATCATCACGGTGATCTCGGAGGCGAGCCGCTACGGCGATGCCGGGCTCGAGGTCTATGCCGGCGCCAAGGCCGGCGCCGCCGGCTTCACGCGCGCCACGGCGCGCGCGATGGGCCGCTACAACATCACGGCCAACTGCGTGGCGATCGCCGCGACCTTGACGCCCGCCATCGAGGCGCGGCTGAAGGCCGATCCCGAGCGCTACAAGAAGATGATGAACAACTACGTCATCCGCCGGCCGGGCCAGCCCACCGACATCGCCAACATGGTGCTGTTCCTCGCCTCCGACGCCAGCAGCTGGGTCACCGGCCAGACCTACGGCGTCAACGGCGGCTTCACCTTCGGTCTGTAGGACTCAACACCGCGAAGCCCCTCATCCGGCGCTTCGCGCCACCTTCTCCCCGCCTGCGCGGGGAGAAGGGATGTTACCACTCGACACCTCGAGGTAATCGCCATGTCCGAATCCTCCCAGCGCGTGCTGACCGAGCGTCGCGGTCCCATCCTGATCGTCACCATCAACCGGCCGGAAGCCAAGAACGCCTTCGACGGCGAATCCTCGGTGGCGATGGAAGCGGCGATGGACCTGCTCGACGCCGAGGATGAGCTCTTCATCGGCATCATCACCGGCGCCGGCGGCAACTTCTCGGCTGGTGCCGACCTGAAGGCCGCCGCGCGCGGCGGTCCGCGGCCGAAGCTGGCCCGCGGCGGCTTCGGCATCATGAAGCGCCCGCCGCGCAAGCCGGTGATCGCCGCCGTCGAAGGCTACGCCGTGGGCGGCGGGCTGGAGATGTGCCTGTCGTGCGATCTGATCGTGGCGGCGCGCGATGCCAAGCTCGGCCTGCCCGAGGTGCGCCACAACGTCGTGGCGATCGGCGGCGGCCTGTTCCGCCTGCCGCGCCGCATGCCCTATCACGTCGTGATGGAGCTGGCGCTGACCGGTGCCTTCAAGGACGCCGCGTTCTTCCAGCAGTACGGTCTGATCAACCGCATCGCCGAGCCGGGCAAGGCGCTGGAAGAGGCGATCAAGCTCGCCGAATCGCTGCTGGTGAACGGACCGACGGCACTGGCGGCCAGCAAGGAGATCATCTTCCAGTCGCTGAACTGGCAGGACGGCGAAGGCTGGGACAAGCAGATGCCGATCGCCCAGAAGGCGCTGGAGTCCGAGGACCGGCGCGAGGGGCTGAAAGCCTTTGCCGAAAAGCGCAAGCCGGTCTGGAAAGGACGCTAGCGCCATGTCCGCGCCACGCCCGGGCAAGCCGCTACCCGACAGCATCACCAGGCGCCTGCGGTTGCCGGTGATCGCGGCGCCCATGCTGCGCGTGTCGGGACCCGATCTGGTGATCGCCGCCTGCCGCAGCGGCGTGGTGGGCGCCTTCCCCACCGCCAATGCACGCACGGTCGAGGAGCTCGACCAATGGCTGGGGCAGATCGACACAGCGCTGGCCGCGGCGGAGACGCCGGCGGCGCCCTACTGCCCCAACCTGATCATCCGCCGTCCGAACCTGAAGGACGATCTCGCCTGCCTGGTGCGGCATCGGGTCGAGATGGTGATCACCAGCGTCGGCTCGCCGGCGGCGGTGGTCGGGCCGCTGCACGACATCGGCTGTCAGGTCTTCGCCGACATTGCCTCCCTGCGCCATGCCGAGAAGGCGATCGAATCAGGCGCCGACGGACTGATCCTGCTGACGGCGGGTGCCGGCGGCCAGACCGGTTGGGCCAATCCCTTCGCCTTCGTGCGCGCGGTGCGCGCCATGTTCGATGGCCCCATCGTGCTGGCCGGCGGTGTCAGTGACGGGCCCTCGCTCTATGCCGCGCGCGTGCTGGGCTGCGACCTCGCCTACATGGGCACGCGCTTCATCGCCACCACCGAGAGCATGGCGGCACCGCGCTACAAGGACATGCTGGTGGCCTCGAGTCTCGACGACGTGCTGTTGACCAAGGCGTTCACCGGCCTCGACGCCAGCATGCTGCGGCCTTCGATCGAGGCAGCGGGACTCAATCCAGCCAAGCTCGATGAGGAGGTGAGCGTCGAACGCGCCAAGCAGCAGTATGGCGGCGGCACCGGCAACGCGCGCCCCAAGCGCTGGTCCGACATCTGGAGCGCCGGCCATTCGGTGTCGGGCGTCGACAGCGTCATGGATGCGGCGGATCTCGTGGCGCGGCTGGTGGGCGAGTACGAAGCGGCACGCGCCGCCTCACGTTAGAGCGGTTCACACCGGCTGCGGCTGGTTCCACGACTTGCCGCCGTAGCGGTCCCCGAGATAAAGCACGCGCCCCCAGTGGTGCGGGTAGACGCGGCAACAGGCGCCGCTTTCGTACAGCAGCAACGCGCCTGACTCGCCGGTCGTGATATCGGCCAGGATATCGACCGACCCGCCGAAGCGCTCGGTGATTGGCGGCGGCCGTTCGCTCTTGCCCCCATCGGCGATGAACTCGAGATCGCCTCTGATCCTGGTCGCGAGCTTGCCCTTGGTGAAGTAAGCGCGACCGAACAGCTCGACGGGTGACGGCAGCCGCTCCAGGCCCCGGGCCTTGAGCGAGTCCACATACATCACGGCCACCATGACGAGCTGTCCCATGGCGACCTGCTGGGACATCGGGAACTTCCGGTACGGCGTGTCATCACCGATGCTGCGGCGCAGGCGATCGAGCGCACTGTCGATGACCGGCGGCGGCGCCAGGTCGATCGGCTCGGGCGCAAGATCGTTCGCCGGCACCTTGACCGCGCGTGCGGCCAGCTCCTCCAGGCGCTTCAGCATTCCCCCGGCGGGATCGACGAACCCGCTGCGCTGGCCCGGGAAGTGCTTGTCCTCGAATGTCATGATCGCGCGGTAGAGCGCGTCGCTGGCCATGCCGGCCACGATGCGCCCGCCGATATTGCCGTTGAGGCCGCCGCCGGTGCCACCGTCATTCACCGCAATGCGGTTGAGCAGGCCAATCACGTTCTGCTGGTCGTCGGGCCAGTTCTGGCAGTGCTGGCCTCCGTGCCGGGCATGGCGCCCGACACGCCCTCGAATCGGCATCTTGATCTCCCCGCGCCCCACCGTGTCAGCCTGCAACAGCAAGCATTTCGCGGTCTGCTATGAGGCAATACTTGGTGTGCGGGAAGTGGTGCGGCCTATTTAATTTGCTGATGGGATCAATAGAGAAATTTTTCTGCCTGATCCGACAAGTCATCTTCGTTGCGATCAGGAAGTCGGTGAATTGTTGGTAAGCAGACGAAGCCGAACGTCGGTCTCGAGGAAATTTTCGTCAACGGCCGCCGCAGCAGCCGCCGCATCCTGATGCGCGATGGCGTCGATGAGACCATCGTGGAAATGCAGCATGCTGCGCAGTGGACCGAGCGCCAGAACCAGGCTGACATAACTGGCGAAGGACGCCTCGAGCGCGCGATAGGCCTCGATATAGAAGGCATTGCCCGATGCCTGGATGATCGAGAAGTGGAACTCGAAGTCGAGGCGGGCGAATTCGTCGGCGCTGTCGTTCTGGACGGCGACCTTGCATCGATCCCAGGCGGTACGGATATCGTCGAGCTGACCGTCGGTTCGGCGCTCGGCCGCAAGGCGCGCCGCCGGTATTTCGAGCGCGCGGCGGAATTCGTAGAGCTGCCTCAGATTGGCGGACGTATGCGGCTGATCGACATGGCCGCGCGGCATCCGGCGATCGACGACGTAGGTACCCAACCCGCTGCGCGCCTCGACCAGGCCGAGATGCCCCAGCACGCGCAGGGCCTCGCGAACCGTCGAGCGGCCAACACCGAGCTGGCGCCCCAACTCCTGCTCGGACGGCAGCTTTGCCCCGGGGGACCACGCCTCTTCGCTGAACATCTGCCGCATCGTCGCGATCACCTCATCGACCAGCGATGTGCGCGAGATCCGGGGAAGGGAAATTTTCTCTTTTGTTTTCATATAGATAGATACTGGTGGAATTTGGCTTTCCCAGTGCTGCGGTCGGCAACTCCCTTACCACACGCACGCCAGCAAGCCCAACTCACTCTCAGGCAGTCAGCTTGTCAGACAGCCTGATATCAACTAGCCTGCGCCGCACATGCAGCTTCCCATCCACATCGACCGAGACTCGGCGGTCCCCTTGCAGGTGCAGCTGGCGACCCAGTTGCGGCAGCTCATCCTGGGCGGGCGGATCAGGTCGGGCACGGCCCTTCCCGGCTCGCGCGAGATGGCCGTCAATCTGAGGCTGTCCCGCAATACCGTGCTGCTGTCGTACGACCGGCTGACGATTGAAGGTTTCCTGGAAACGCGCGCCGCCCGGGGCACCTTCGTCAGCGCCCGCGTGCTCAGGGCACCGACCGGGCAACCAACGACAACCGACCAGCGCCTGGATATCGCGCGCCTCGCAGCACCGCAGCCTGGCGCCGCCGTGCGCGCGCGTCCCACCATCGACTTTTCCTTCGCCAATCCGGGCACCGATGCCTTTCCGGCGCAGGCATGGCGCCGCCTGATCCTGCAGAAGCTGGCGCAGGCGGGAACGCTGGTCGCGCGGCATGGCGATCCGTCAGGCCTTCCCGACCTGAGGCAAGCCATTGCCGACCATCTGGGTCCCGCACGCGGTCTGGCCGTTCATCGCGACCAGGTGCTCATCGTGAGCGGCGTGCAGGAGGCCCTCAATGTGCTCTGCCGGGTGTTGGACGTCAGCGGCGCGTCGGTGGTCGTGGAAAACCCGGGCTATCGCCGCGCATGCACGGTCTTCGAAAGCTATGGCGCGCAACTGCGGCCGGTGCCTGTCGATCGCGACGGACTGGACCCACGCCGGCTCCCCGGACACGTGGTCCGCCTCGCCTATGTAACACCCTCGCACCAGTTCCCGACCGGCGGCACACTGCCGGTTGCGCGGCGCCTGCAGCTGCTCGACTGGGCGGAACGAACCGGTGCCTGGATCGTCGAGGACGATTACGACGGCGACTTCAGATACGACAGCCCGCCCGTCGTATCGCTCGCGGGGATGACCCGCGCCGAAAACGTCGTTCACCTCGGCACCTTCTCCAAGACGATCGGCGGTGGCGTGCGCGTGGGATACATGATCGTGCCGCCGTCTCTGATCAAAGCGGCCATCGCCGCCAAATCGATCTTCAACGGCGGCAACAGCTGGCTGGATCAGGCCGTGCTGGCCGACTTCATCACCAGCGGCGCCTACGCCAAGCACCTGCGCCGCCTGCAGCGGATGTACAAGAGCCGCCTGCACCTCCTGCTCGACACCTTGCACAGCCACGTCGGCCCCGTCGACATCAGCGGGCAGCAGGGCGGCATGCACGTCCTCTGGCGACTCCCCACCGGCTGGCCGGCAGCCTCGCGCATCGAACATGAAGCCCGCCGCCGCGGGATCGGCGTTTATGGCTTCGCAAGCGGCTTCGCCGCAGAGCATGGCGAGAGGACGCACGCCGACCAGGCGCTGCTGCTGGGCTACGCATCGATCTCGGAAGCCGCCATCAGGATGGGCATTCCAAGGATCGCGCAGGTCGTTGCCGACCTCGACATGTCACGTGGTGCCACGGTCTTCCGGGCGCCGCCCGAGATGGCGCGACAGTCGACAGGTACTATGTAATCACAAATCGCTGGCTCTTTTCCGGCCGCCGCCGTCGTTGCATGTGCTGGCTGAAGCACGCGCGAGAGCCTTCCATGAAGATCACTGCCATCAAGGCAACGCCCGTCAACATTCCGCTCGAGGTGCCGTTCCTGTTCGGTGTCGGCACCTATCCCGGTGACACCAAGGTGGTCATCGAGGTGACGACGGACGAAGGACTGGTAGGCCTCGGCGAGGCCCCGTCGCCCGACTGCGCCGACGTCATCAACCACCGGCTGGCGCCGATCCTGGAAGGCATGGATCCCTTCGACATCCAGGCCTGCGAGCTGGCGTGCGTGCCCGATGTGCAGGTGATGCCCAACACCAGCGACAGCGCGGCGTTCCGCGCCTTCGGCGGAATCGAGATCGCGCTATGGGACATTCGCGGCAAGACATGGAACCTGCCGCTCTACATGTTGCTGGGCGGCGCCTTCCGCAAACAGATCCCCTTCGCCGAGTATTTCGCGTTCCGCCAGCGCAGCGGCGCCATCGGCGGCGAGCGGACCGCGGACGACATCGCCGCCTACTGCGCGCGCATGAAGGAGGAGCATGGATCGACCTGTTTCGAGGGCAAGCTGCAGCTGGGCGACCCGGCGCTGGAGATCCGTTCGGTCAGGGCGATACGGGCCGCCATCGGCGCGGAAAGCCTGCTGCGCCTTGATGGCAACATGTCGTGGTCGCTGCCGACGGCGCGGCGGATCCTGGCGGAAATCGCACCCTACGACGTGCGCAACTACGAGGATCCCGCAGCGACGTTCGAGGACATGGCCAAGCTGCGCCAGCACAGCGCCATCTCGTTCTCGACCCACCATGTCGATCTGCCCAGGGCTGTGCGCCTGGGCGTGCCGGACTTCTTCGTCACCAACCTCGCCGTGCTGGGCGGCATCTCGCGGGCGGTGCGCTTCGTGGCGGCGTGCGAGCGCATGGGCGTCGGCTTCTGGACGTTCAGCGGTGAGACCGGCATCGGAATAGCGGCCTACCTGCACTTCATCGCCGCCACGCCGTGGATCCGCGAACCGGGCCAATGCATCCTGCACTGGCAGCGCGACGACGTCATCGAGGAGGGGCCGTTCAACCCCAAGAACAACGTGGTTGCGGTACCAGAAGGCCCGGGTTTGGGCGTGACGCTCTCACCGTCGCGGCTGAAGCGCTGCCACGAACGGTTCCTGCAGCAAGGCGCCTACAACTACTTCCTCGATCCCGACGCACCGCAGCGGCATCGCCGCATGCCGCTGGCGTGAGACGACACGCACAACTGTTCATTCAATGGGGGAACGAAGATGTCAGCCAAACCAGGGCGAAGGTGTGCCGTTGCGTGCATGCTTGGCCTGCTGATTGCCACGCCGGCGATGGCACAGAAGAAATACGATCCCGGTGCCAGCGATGCCGAAATCAAGATTGGCAATATCATGCCCTATAGCGGACCCGCTTCGGCCTACGGCACAGCGGGAAAGGTCCAGGCCGCGTACCTGAAGATGATCAACGATCATGGCGGCATCAACGGCCGCAAGGTGACGTTCATTTCCTACGACGATTCATTCAGCCCGCCCAAGGCCATCGAGCAGACGCGCAAGCTGGTCGAAAGCGACCAGGTTCTTCTGGTGTTTGCCCCGCTGGGCACCGCGTCGAACACGGCCATCCACAAATACCTGAACCAGAAGAAGGTGCCGCAGTTGTTCGCCTTGTCCGGCGCCGCCAAATGGGGTGATCCGAAAAATTTCCCGTGGACCATCGGCTGGCAACCGCCCTATCCGACCGAGAGCCTGATCTATGCCCGCTATATCCTGGAAACGAAGCCGAACGGCAAGATCGCAGTCCTCTATCAGAACGACGACTACGGCAAGGAGTACGTCAAGGGCCTCAAGGACGGGCTGGGCGCCAAGGCGTCGATGATCGTGGCCGAAGCCTCCTACGAAGTCACCGATCCGACGGTCGACTCGCAGATCATCACGCTGAAGTCATCCGGCGCCGACGTTTTCTTCAACGTCGCCACCCCGAAGTTTGCCGCGCAAGCCATCAAGCGGATGGCCGAGGTGCAGTGGAAGCCGCTGCACATCCTCAACAACGTGGCGGCTTATGTCGGAACGACCATGAAGCCCGCCGGTTTCGAGAATGCGCAGGGCATCATCAGCAGTGCCTTCCTCAAGGACCCCACCGACCCGCAATGGCGGGACGACCCCGGCATGAAGGAATGGAGCACCTTCATGGACAAGTACTATCCCGAAGGCAACAAGACCGACAGCTCCAACGTCTTCGGCTACATCGCCGCCAAGGTCCTGGTGCAGGTCCTGACGCAGTGCGGCGATGACCTGACGCGCAGCAACGTCATGGCGCAAGCGGCCAATCTCAAGCATTTCGCAATCGACCAGCTGCTGCCGGGCATCACCGTGAACACATCGCCGACCGATTTCTATCCCTTGGAGCAGCTGCAGATGATGCGCTTCGAGGGTGACAAGTGGGTGCTGTTCGGCCCGGTCAGGTAAAGCCCTCTCCGCCCGCGCAGCGGGGAGAGAGGGAGGGGCTTACGCGCAGCGTGGGAGGGTGAGGTGGGTGGTCGGAACGCACGCGGTCTCTCTAACAAGATCACGTTTGTCCTCAACACCCACCTCACCCTCCCGCGCTGCGCGCGGGCCCCTCCCTCTCCCCCCACTGCGTGGGCGGAGAGGGGTTTCAGTTCACGCCCTTGCTGCGGCCGGCCCAGTACGGTGCGCGCAGCTGCGCTTTCTGAAGCTTGCCCGCGCCGGTCAGCGGCAGCGGTTCATGGCGGATCTCGACACTGCGCGGGCACTTGTAGCGCGCCAGGCGCTCCCGGCAGTGGTCGATGACCTGGTCCGGCTCCAGTCGACAGCCGGGTTGCGGCACGACGACCGCGTGCACCACCTCGCCCCAGCGATCATCGGGTATGCCGATGACGGCGCATTCAGCCACGCCGGCAAGCGTCGATATCGCACTCTCGGTCTCGGCGGGATACACGTTCTCGCCGCCCGTGATGATCATGTCCTTGAGGCGATCGACAATGAAGACGAAGCCCTCGTCGTCCATCCAGGCCGCATCGCCGCTATGCAGCCAGCCGCCGCGCAGGGTTTCCGCCGTTGCCTCGGGATTGTTCCAATAGCCCTGCATCACCGTGGGGCTGCGCACAATCAGCTCACCGACCGTGCCGCGCGGCACCTCACGGTCGTTCTCGTCGACGATGCGCACCGCGGCCGACAGCGCCGCCTGGCCACAGGACCGATAGCGGCCACTGGCGATATGCTCCGGCGTCGTGTAACGCGCCGGCAGCACCGTGCCGATGGGGGACAGTTCCGTCATGCCCCACCCGGTCATGAAGCCGGTGCGCGGCCACAGCTCGAGGGCACGGTGCAGCGTCGCCTCGGGCATCGGTGCGGCGCCGAACACGATCTGCCGCAGGCGCGACGTATCGTATTGCGCCACATCGGGCAGGTTCAGCATCATGGCGATCATCGTCGGCACCAGCATGGTGTCGGTGACGCCTTGCGTGGCGATCGTGCGCAAGCAATCCACCGCATCGAACTTCGGGATGAAGCGATGGCTGCCGCCCAGCATCGTGACCGCGAACGTCCAGGCACCGTCGCCGAGATGGAACATCGGTGCGGCATGGAGAAACACCGGCGACGGATCGAGCCCGATACTGGGCGCCGCGTTCATGGCGTTGATGACCAGGTTGGCGTGGCTCAGCATGACGCCCTTGGGCTTGCCCGTGGTGCCGCCGGTATAGAAGATTCCCGCCAGCTCATCGCCGTCGCGGGCCACCAGCTCTGCCGCGCTTTCAGCCGCGATCAGGGCTTCATAGGCGGCGAGGCCGGTGGGCGGCATGGCCGAGCCGAGATGGATGGTGCCGCGCATGGCGGCGCGCACGTCGCGCAGCTGATCGAGCATGGGCACGAAGGCATCATCGATCAGCAGGACGGCGGCACCACTGTCGGCCAGGATGTAGGCAATTTCCGGCGCGGCCAGACGCGTGTTGACGGGCACGGTCACGGCGCCGGCCCAGGCGACGGCATAGAAATGCTCGAGATAGCGATCGCTGTTGAGCGCCAGGATCGCCACGCGATCGCCCGGCCTGATGCCCAGACGCTGCAAGGCGGCGGCGAACCGCGCCACGCGGTCGACCGTCTGCGGCCACGTGCGTGTGCGATCCTCGAAACACGTCGAAAGACCGCGCGGCCGGGTCTGGGCCGCGCGCAGCAATCCCTGGGTCAACATGATGGCGCCGATATCCTTCCCGGCCTGCCGGCCTAGACCGTTTCATCGTTTGACAGAACCGAAAGCCGGGGCGGCCGCCGCGTCATCCTGAGCGTTTGTGACTTTATCCTTCCCCCGGAGGGGGAAGGTGGCGCGCAGCGCCGGAACGGGGATATCGCAACGGATTCGGCGTCATTGAGTGCCATCGATTCCGTTCGAACATTCCCCATCCGCCCCTGCGGGGCACCTTCCCCCTCCGGGGAAGGAATCACACAACCACCGCAAGGTCCTTCGCTTCGCTCAGGACGACGGCTGCGGCTGCTCCCCAGCAAGCGACGAGCCGCTCTAAACCGGCACGTCGTCATCCGTCGCGGGTCCGGGCGGGATGCCTGTATAGGAAGGCGTCCGCTTCTCGCGGAACGACGCCTCGCCCTCGACATTGTCGCGCGAGCGGCGATTGACGACGAAGCGGTCGACCTCGTGCGCCAGCGACGTTTCCATGCTGTTGATCAGGCCGAAATTGAGGTTCGCCTTGTTCGTTCCCAGACAGAAGGTCGGCATCTGCGCCAGGGCGTGGAGGAACGCATCGGCCTGTGCGTCGAACGTCGCCAGCGGATGGACGGCACTCACCAGGCCGATCTGCAGTGCCTCGGCCGCATCGCACCGCCGGCCCGTCATCAGCAGATCGGTCGCGCGGCCCAGGCCGACGATCCTGGGCAGGAACCAGCTGGCGCCCGCCATGCTGGGAATGGCGCGCAGCGGACGCTGGTCGCCGATCGACGCATTGTCGGCCGCGATCCGGAAGTCGCACGCCAGCGCGATGTCGAAGCCGGCGCCGACGCAGTATCCCTTGATCAGCGCGACGATCGGTTTGCGCAGCTCGCGCATGCTGTGGATCAGCACGGCGTGGTGCGTACGCGCATTGAAGCGCACCTGCGAGCGCGGCTCGGGGATCTTGTTCATCCGGAACATGTCATCGCCGCTGCTGAAGGCCCGATCGCCAGCACCGGCGATCGCCACCACCCGCACCGCGTCAAGGTGTGCCGCCTGCAGGATGCTTTCGGTCAGCCCCTCGATGATGTCGTAGCTCAGGGCATTCAACGACGCTTCACGGTCGATCGTCAGCCGCAGGATCCCCGCATCGAAGGTTGCCCGCAGATCGACAAGGGTCTGCTCCCACGGCTTCGTCAGTGGCATGGTTCATCAGCCATGCTGCGCGCCTGCCAGGCTCAGGATCCTCTCCAGCTGAGCGCGATCCTCCGCCTTGAGCAGGCGCATCGGCCGGCGCGGCGGCCCCACCGGACGGCCCAGGATATCGAGCCCGGTGTGCGCGACCCTGATGTGGGACTTGGCACAGATGAAATCGCAGACCGGAAACAGCTTGTCCCACAGCGCGGCGGCCTCGGCCGCGTTGCGGCGATGCACGGCGCTGCGGAAGAAATCCATGGCTTCACGGGGCAGGAAATTGGTGCACACCGGTGCCCAGCCCGAAGCGCCGGCCATGAACGCCTGCAGGCTGGTCGACTCCCAGCCCGCAATGAGTGTCACCGCATCGCCGACCAGCAGGCGGATCGCCGTGATGCGGGTCAGGTCGCCGGTGCTTTCCTTGATGCAGCCGATGTTATCGATCGCGACCAGCCGCGCCAGGAACGCCGGCTTCATGTCGACACCGGTCGTCCACGGATTGTTGTAGACGCAGATCGGGATCGTCACGGCGGCAGCGACGCGCGCGTAGTGGTCGTAGACCTCGTCCTCGGTCAGCGGCCAGTACGAGACCGGCAGCACCATGATGCCATCACAGCCGACATCCTGGGCATGTTTCGACAGCGCAATGCAGGACGACGTGGTGCGGGCCCCGGTTCCGGCAATCACCGCGATACGGCCATCGGCATGACGCGCCGCGATCGCCATGACCGCCTTCATTTCGTCTTCGCTGAACGAGCCGTTGCCGCCTGTGCTGCCCAGAACGCAAATGCCGTCGACACCGGCGTCGATCTGGTAGTCGATCGTCTGCCGCAGCCGGGCCTCGTCTATCGCCTCGCCGTCATCCTTTGTCGGCGTCGCCACGAACGTGAAGACACGCGCCCAGAATCTGTTGTCGCGAACCATTGCAGGCTTGCCTCGCCGGACACGCTGCCGTCGTTGGAGCGGTATCGATGTCGGCGAGTATGCATCGGCCTGCCGACGCTCAAAGGACCAGCACGGTGCGATCGGATGGTACCATGCGCCATGGCGCAGGGAGGCTGTGCGTCAGGCGCGGCCGGCGTCGGGTGCAGGATCCCGCATGAGTGCCTGGGCCAGCGCCACGATCCGATCGTGCCAGGCCAATGTCCGGCACCATGCCGCCGGTATGCCCGATGCGCCATAGCGGGCGCCGGCGAGCTGGCCGGTGACAGCGCCGACGGTGTCGGCATCGCCGCCGAGGTTCACAGCCAACAGCACCGCGCCGGCGAAATCTTGCGTCGTATGGACGGCCCACAGCGCCGCTTCGAGCGTGTCGATGACATAGCCGCTCGACTTGATCGCAGCGCGTTCCTTCTCCCGCCAGCTGCCGCCGGCGATCGCCTTCACCCGCGCCGCTGAAAACGGCGCAGGATCGACATCGATCGCCTGTTGCCACGGCTGGCCGTTCAGCAGGGCGACCAGGACGCGGGTCATCAGCCGGCAGCTGTCCAGGCACTCCGTGGCGCCATGCGTCGTACGGCTCTGCAGAACGGCGGCGGCTTCGGCCGCCACGACATCCGTGGCGTAGAAAATCGGCACCGGCGCCAAGCGCATGATGCAGCCATTGCCGGCTGAATTGGCCGCGGTCGCACCGGCGAGCGGGTCGCCTGTCGAGACATAGCGGTCGATGGCGGCCCGGGTCGCAATGCCAATGTCGAAGCAACGTCCGTTGACCGAATTGTATCCTTCGTCGCGCCAGCGGCGGAACCGTTCCATGAGGTCGGCGGGATCAAGGCCGCGGCACTCCACCAGGCTGTCGGCGAGGCACAGCGCCATGCTGGTGTCGTCAGTCCATTCGCCAGCGTTCAGGTTGAACGGTCCACCACCCACGACGTCGGTGACGGGTTCATAGGTATCGCGTGTTGTGAATTCCAGCGTCGTACCCAGCGCATCGCCGATGGCGAGCCCTATCAGGCAACCAACGGCACGATCTTCAGCTGGTGGAAGAGATCGGCGAGGAGCATTCACGCACGGCACCTCGTCCTTGGGCCTCAACCTTCCCATCGTGCTGCGCACGATGGGCCCTTTCCTCTCCCGCCAGCGGGAGAGGAGAAGCTAGCTGTACTGGCCGTGGCAGCGTTTGTACTTGCGGCCCGAGCCGCAGGGGCACGCCTCGTTGCGCGACACGCGTCCCCAGGTCGACGGATCGTTGGGATCGCGCTGCTGCCGGCCGGCGCGGCGCACAGGGCCCGATGCGGCATCGGCCCGCTCGACGGGCGCGGCAACAGCGGCGGCGGCCTGTTCCCGGAAGACGCCGTCGTCATCGGCCATCGCGGCGGCCAGCGCAGGATCCTCGTGGATCGTCTGCAGCTGGTCCAGCGCCGGCTCGGCCAGCAGCGGCGGCGGCTCCTCCATCCGGATCTGCACATGCGCCAGGACCTGCGTGACGGTCTCGCGCATGTGGCCCAGCATGCCTTCGAACATGTTGAAGGCTTCGCGCTTGTACTCGTTGAGCGGGTCCTTCTGGCCATAGGCACGCAGGCCGATGCCCTGGCGCAAATGGTCGAGATGCAGCAGGTGCTCCTTCCACGACTGGTCGTAGACCTGCATCACGATGCTCTTCTCGACCTGGCGCAGGACGTCGGGGCCGTAGTTGGCGGCCTTCTCGGCCATCTGCCGGTCGACCGCCGCCGTCAGGCGCTGGCGAATCTCGTCGTCGGCGATGCCCTCTTCCTTGGCCCAATCCTCGATCGGCAGGTCGAGCCCGAAGATGCGCTTCACATTGTCCTTGAGCGCCGCCACATCCCACTGCTCGGGATAGGCGTTCTCCGGAATGGCGCGGGTGACGAAACCGTCGACCACGGTATGGCGCATGTTGCTGACCATTTCCGACAGGTCGTCCTGGCCCATCAGCTCCAGGCGCTCGCGGTAGACTTCCTTGCGCTGCGCGTTCATCACGTCGTCGTAGCGCAGCAGATTCTTGCGGATCTCGAAGTTGCGTGCCTCGACCTTCTGCTGCGCCCGCTCCAGCGCCTTGTTGATCCAGCGATGGACGATCGCCTCGCCCTCCTGCAGACCGAGCTTCTGCAGCATGCCGTCCATGCGGTTGGTGCCGAAGATGCGCATCAGGTCATCTTCCAGCGACAGGAAGAACTTGGACCCACCGGGATCGCCCTGACGGCCGGAGCGGCCGCGCAGCTGGTTGTCGATGCGCCGGCTCTCATGCCGCTCGGTGCCGACCACGTACAGGCCGCCCGCCTTCTTCACGACCTCGCGCGCGGCCGCGACTTCTTCTTCGATCGCCTTGCGTCGGCTCGCCCGCTCGGCCTCGTCGGTGATGTCGGCGAGCTCCAGGCGCACCCGCATATCGACGTTGCCGCCGAGCTGAATGTCGGTGCCGCGGCCGGCCATGTTGGTGGCGATCGTGACGGCGCCCGGCCGGCCGGCCTGGGCGATGATCGACGCCTCCTGCTCGTGGTAGCGCGCGTTGAGCACGTTGTGCGGAACTTTGTGGTCCTTGAGCGTGGTCGAGAGCGCCTCGGACTTCTCGATCGACACCGTACCGACCAGCACCGGCTGGCCACGTTTGCGGCAGTCCTCGATCAGCTCGACGATCGCCTTGCTCTTCTCGCGCGCCGTGCGATAGACCTCGTCGTCGTAGTCCTTGCGCGTGACCGGCACGTTGGTCGGCACCTCGACGACTTCCAGATTGTAGATCTCCTGGAACTCCGCCGCCTCGGTCATCGCCGTGCCGGTCATGCCGGCGAGCTTGGGGTAGATGCGGAACAGGTTCTGGAAGGTGATCGACGCCAGCGTCTGGTTCTCGCGCTGGATCTCGACCTGTTCCTTGGCCTCCAGCGCCTGGTGCAGGCCTTCGGAATAGCGCCGCCCCGACATCATGCGACCGGTGAACTCGTCGATGATGATGACCTGATCGTCCTTGACGATGTAGTCGACGTCGCGCGTGAACAGCTTGTGGGCGCGCAGCGCCTGCGTCGCGTGGTGCACCAACGACACGTTCTGCAGCGCGTAGAGGTTGCTGTCGGTGTCGAGCAGCCCCTTTTCCTTCATCAGCTGCTCGATGCGCTCGGTGCCGGCCTCGGTGAAGAACACGGTGCGCTGCTTCTCTTCCTTCTCGTAGTGCTCGGGCTCGAGCAGCGGGATCAGTGCGTCGCAGGCGCGGTACAGCTCCGAGGAGTCCTCGGCCGGACCGGAAATGATGAGCGGCGTGCGCGCCTCGTCGATCAGGATCGAGTCGACCTCGTCGACGATGGCGTAGTTGTAGTCCCGCTGCGTCATCTGCTCGCGACGGTACTTCATGTTGTCGCGCAGATAGTCGAAGCCGAATTCGTTGTTGGTGCCGTAGGTCACGTCGCAGGCATAAGCGGCGCGACGCTCCTCGTCGGTCATGTCATGCACGATCACGCCGACAGTGAGGTCGAGGAACCGGTAGATCTGGCCCATCCACTCCGAGTCGCGGCGCGCCAGGTAGTCGTTGACCGTGACGACGTGCACGCCCTTGCCCGAGATCGCGTTGAGATAGACCGGCAAGGTGGCGACCAGGGTCTTGCCTTCGCCGGTCTTCATCTCGGCGATCTTGCCCTGGTGCAGGATCATGCCGCCCTTGAGCTGCACATCGAAGTGGCGCTGCCCGAGCGTCCGCTTGGCCGCCTCACGCACCGTGGCAAAGGCGTCGACCAGCAGGTCGTCCAAAGTCTCGCCCTTCTCCAGGCGCTCGCGGAACTGGCGGGTACGGTCCCGAAGCTCCTCGTCCGAGAGTTTGATCAGCTCGGGTTCCAGGGCGTTGATGCGGGCGACGGGTTTGTCGAGCGTCTTGACCAGCCGGTCGTTGGCGCTTCCGAACAGACGGCGTGCGACGGCCGTGAACATGAAAAACCTCGACAAAACAAAGGCGTCCCGGGCAGGATCGCTCAGCCGAACGCCCGGGCGGGGCAGAGATAGAGACCCCGTCCCCGGGTGTCAACGCAGCCGGACGTCAGAAATCAAAAGCCAGAAACCAAGTAGTGACCAGAAATGGCGGATTTTATTTCGGCTTCCGACCTTCTGACGCCCAGGCCTGCAACCCGCCACGCGCATTTTCGCCGCATTCGGCGGCAATTCTGCGACACGCGGCGAATGGACGCCGTACGCCGCGGCCCCATGGAGCGCAACGGGTGAACGTCAACACGCTGGTCAGCACGACGCTCGCGGGCGCGCGACCACTAGGCGTGCGCGGCGAACCCTTGCACAACGCCCACGACCAGATCCGGGGCGCCCTGCGCCGACGGCTGGGCGAGCGCTATGCGCGGCTTCTGGCCGAACCGCAGTCCTATGACGGCGGCCGGGCCACCGACTGGTACACGGCGGCGACCGGGCCCGTGCAGCGACTCTCCAGCCTGCCTGCCGCACGGCAAGAGGCGCTGCTGAGCGAAATTGACGGCCTGCTGGGCGACATCGAGGCCCTGGCGCGGCGTTTCGGCGAGGCCGAAAGCGAGGATGGCCGCCTGCTGGGCCGTGCCCTGGCGCTGGCCGTACGGCGGCCGTCGGACGACTACCTTTTCCTGGTCGGCGATCAGCCCGTCATCGTTTGTTGGGGCTATGAATCGGACGCCAGCGGGGCGCCGATCGCGCCCGTCCTTGTACCCGACAGCGAACGCCCGAAAGCACTGCCGCCAGCGATGGCCGGCGCCGATGCCGACGACCATGCCGCGCTGCCCGTTGCGCTGACCGTCAGCCCCGAGCGGTCGCCCCGGCGCTGGTGGGCTGCCAGCGCCGCCGCCATCTTCCTGGTGATGGGTACGGCCTGGGCCATGCAAGGTTTTTCGGGCATCGGCACGGTCTTTGATACGAGTTCCTCCGAGGTCCCGCCGCCGCCGGCACCGGCCGCCATCGCGGTCGTCGAGCAGCATGTGCGGCTGACCGCCTCGCTGGCGCAGGAGCGCGCGCGCGGCGAGGAACTGGGTGTCGAACTGGCGTCCTTGCGCGAACAGGCGCGGCGGGAACTCGAACGATGCCGCGCGCCGGCGGCACCGATCACACCACCGGACGAGCCCCGCGGCGAGGAAGCTCGCGGGCTGGGCCCGCCGGCGGTCGCGACGGCCGATTCGACGATGGCCGC
>DATEIF010000507.1:0-4967 GCA_035279205.1 Vineibacter sp. | reverse complement strand
CCACGCGCTCATCGGCGCGCAAGCGCCGACGATTTCTTGCTCTGCGCTTCGCGCTGAGCAAGTGCGGGCGTGGACCCCCGCGGTCCAAAGCCCCTCATCCGCCTCAGGTACTTCGACGCGAAGCGTCGAAGTACCGAAACGGGCACCTTCTCCCCGCCTGCGCGGGGAGAAGGGCCAAGCGGGGGAATGTAAAAAAACTAACGCTAGGGTGAGGCGCCGTACGCGTCTGCAGACATTGGATATATTGACTCGCTGTGACGATGCATCATGCTGCGCCCGCGATTTCGCAGCCAGGGTAGCGCCATGCCGGACCACAGCCACGTCCATCATCCCAATGCCACCGTCGAACAACGGGTCGACGCGATCCAGGCCGTGTTCGAGGACCGCGGCCTGAAGCCCAGTGCGTTTATCGACGAGTTCAAGCACCTGGCCGAGGAGGAATGGGTTCCCCAGAACGGCGCGCGCGTGGTGGCCAAGGCGTGGACGGATCCGGCTTTCAGGCAGCGCCTGCTGGCCAATGGTCGCGATGCCGTCGCCGAGCTGGGTCTCACGATGCCGCCGCACCATCGCCATCTCGTGGTGCTGGAGAACACGCCGACGCTGCACAACGTCATCGTCTGCACGCTGTGCTCGTGCACCGCCTTCACGATCATCGGCCTGCCGCCCGACTGGTACAAGGATCTCGAGTACCGTGCGCGCGTCGTGCGCCAGTCGCGTACCGTGCTGAAGGAAATGGGGCTCGACCTGCCGTCGTCGATCGACATCCGCGTATGGGACACCACGGCGGACACCCGTTACATGGTGTTGCCCGTGCAGCCGCCGCACACCGCAGGCTGGTCGGAGGCGGAGCTCGCCAAGATCGTCACCAAGGACTCGATGATCGGCGTCGCCCGCCTGTAGGAGCTTCAGCCATGGACGGCATTCATGACATGGGCGGCCGGCAAGGCTTCGGGCGCGTCCGCTACACCCTCAAAGCCCAGACTTTCCACGAGCCGTGGGAGAAGCGCGTCAACGCGCTCTATTCGCTGGCGGTGAAGCTCGGCATCTTCAACATGGACGAGTACCGCCATGCCATCGAGCGCATGGAACCGCGGCACTATCTGTCGGCGAGCTACTACGAGCGGTCGTTGACCAGCCTGGCGACCCTGTGTGTCGAGAAAGGCATCGTGACGCGCGAGGAATTGGAGCGCCGCGCCCAGGGCCAATACCCGCTGGCGCTGCCCAGTGCGCCGGGCCGCGCCAACGTCGCCGACCGCCAGCGGTTCAAGATCGGCGACCGGGTCACGGTGCGCACCGAGCATGTGCCCGGCCACGTGCGCATGCCGGGATACATCCGCGGTAAGACCGGCGTGGTGGTGGGCGAGTCGCCGGCCTACCCGTTCCCCGACGCGCACGCGCACGGCATCGAGTCTGCCGACGAACCGACCTATGACGTGCGCTTCAACGCCGAGGAGCTGTGGCCCCACGGCGCCGACCCGGCCCACGTCCACGTCGGCGTCTTCCAGAGCTATCTGGTGAAGGCCGACTAATCCCTCCCCCAACGCAGTTGGGGGAGGTGGCCGAAGGCCGGAGGGGGAGCCGACGCGGTCTCTCAGTTTCGAACACCACGTCGGCTCCCCTCCGCCCCTTCGGGGCACCACCTCCCCAGCGAAGCTGGGGAGGAAAATCACCCCACGCGAACGCTTGAACCGCCGTCGACCGGCAGCGCCACGCCGGTGATGAAGTTCGCCTCGTCGGAGGCCAGGAACAGGGCGGCGTTGGCGACGTCCCAGGCCGTGCCCATCTTGCGCCGCAGCGGCACCTTGGCGTCGCGCTCGGCCGCGACGTCGGCGCGGCTGCGGTTGCCGGTGCGGGCGCGGGTGTCGACGGCCATGGGCGTGTCCATCAGGCCGGGCAGGATGACGTTGGCGCGCACGCCATAGGGCGCGTTCTGGATCGCCAGCTGCTCGGTGAAGGCGATCATCCCCGATTTCGTCGCCTTGTAGGCCACGAACGGATAGTCGGTCCACGCCGCCATCGACGAGATGTTGATGATCACGCCGGACTGCTGCTGGCGCATGATCGGCAGCACGTGCTTGCACGCCATCACCGTGCCGCGCAGGTTGATGGCGACGACGCGGTCGAAGGCCTCCTCGGTGATCTCGGTGGGCGGCGCGTCGCCGCCGGCGATGCTGACGCCGACATTGTTGTGCAGGATGTCGATGCGCCCCCAGCGGCGCTGCGCATCGGCCACCATCGCGGCCAGCATCGCTTCCTTGGTGACGTCGGCCTCGAACGCGGCGGCCGTGCCGCCAGCCTTGGCGATCATGTCGGCGGTTTCCTGCGCCGAGGCAAGGTCGCGGTCGACGGACAGCACCTTGGCGCCTTCCTGCGCAAAACGCAGCGCCGTGGCGCGCCCGTTACCCAGGCCTTCGCCCGGTCCCTGGCCGGCGCCGACGACGATCGCGATCTTGTTGGCCAAACGCATGACGGCTCCTCTTTCCTTCAGGCCGCGGGCAGCGGGAACTGGTCGAGATATTTCCGGTATTCGGGTTCGAGGTCGATCTGCATCGTGGCGAGCAACCGCACGACGCCGTTGTAGAAGCTGATGGTCATCACGAGGTCCAGCAAATGTTCCTCGCTCAGATGCTGGCGCAGCGCGGCGAACGTGGCGTCCGACATCGCCAGATGCGTGGTCATCTCGCGCGCGCCGCGCAGCACAGTTTTGGCCAGTGGCTCCAGGGACGAGGGCTTCCCGTCGGACTCCGCGATCAGGCCGCTGATGTCGTCGGGCGAGACGCCAAAATCGAAGCCGATCTTGATGTGATGGGCATACTCGTACACCGAGCGCGTCAGGTAGCCGACCTGCAGGATCGCCAGCTCGCGCAGGCGCGCATCAAGCTTGCTGCCGAAGCGAATGTAGCCGCCCAGCCCCGTGAACGCGCGCGAGCCGCCGGGACTGTAGGCGAGAATCTGGAACAGCGGCAGGTCGCGTGCCAGCAGGTCCTGGTTCTCGGGTGCCAGGTCGGCCTTGGTGAGATACTTCAAACGCGCCATGGCTGCTCCTCAATGCTCGGGCTGCGAGTCGCGGGACGGTCCGACCAGGGTCGTGCCGCCGTCGACCACCAGAGTGTGGCCCGTAATGTAGCGGGCGTGATCGGACAGCAGGAAGCGCACGGCGTGGCCGATGTCCCAACCCGTGCCCTCGCGGCGCAGCACCGAGGCCTGCTGGCGCTGCCGGCGCGCCTGATCGGTCATGCCGCCGGCATAGACCATGGGTGTGTAGACCGGTCCCGGCGCCACGCAGTTGACGCGGATGCCGTCCGGCCCGTGATCGACGGCCATGGCGCGTGTCAGCGCAATCACGGCACCCTTGGAGGTGGTGTAGACGGTGAGACCGCGCGGTCGCAGCGCCGAGATCGACGACACGTTGACGATGGCGCCGCCGCCTGATGTGCGCATCATGGCGGGAATCGCGTGACGGGCCGCCAGGTACATGCTGTCGACATTGACCTGCATGACCCGGCGCCAGACCTCGGGCTTCTCGTCGACGACGCTGCCGCGGCTGCCGATGCCGACATTGTTGTCGAGGAAGTCCAGCCGACCGAAGCGCGTTACCGCCTCGGCGACCATCGCCGCGCACTGAGCATCGTCGGTAACGTCGGCGGCAAACGCCGCCGCTTGACCGCCCTCGGCCGCGATCATCTCGACCGTGCGCTGGGCGAGGTCGCGCTGGCGATCGACCACCAGCACGCGCGTGCCGGCGCGCGCCAGCAGGATCGCCGCGGCGCGGCCATTGCCGATGCCATCGCCCACCGCGCCACCACCGGTGACAATGGCGACCTTGCCGTCCAGGCCGGCATCGCTCTCGCGCAGAATGTCACTCGCCATATCGATCACCTTTGGACCAGCCGGCCGGAGACCGCTTCATGGTGAGCTTGTCGAACCATGAAGCGGTGCGCACCATCATTGTGCGTGCGAGGCTTCATGGTTCGACAAGCTCACCATGAAGCCATGCGGCGACCCCCTCACGGCCAGCCGGCGCCGGGGACGTCGACGCGCAGGGTTTCGATGCGGCCGTCGCGCTTGTCGGCCATTGAGGGTCCGCTGCCTGAGTTGGTGCAGACGAACAGCGTGCGCCGGTCATCGCCGCCCAGCATGCAGGCATAGGCGCCGCGTGGCGCCAACGGGATTTCCTGTGCGATGCGGCCGCCCTCGAACACGCGCAGCAGCCGGTGGCCGAACGGATCGGACACCCAGATCGCGCCCTCGGCATCGAGGCAGATGCCGTCGGGATAGCAGCCTTCGACACGCGCCCACAGGCGCGGCTTCGACAGCGTGCCGTCGGCGGCGACGTCGAATGCCGTGAGCCGGTGCGCGAACGTCTCGCCCACGATCATGGTCTTGCCATCGGGCGTGATCACCGTGCCGTTGGGGAACATCAGATCGTCGGCGGCCTTGGTGATGCGGCCGTCGGGATCGACCCGCACGATGCAGGTCGTGCGTTGCGCCTCGCCCTTGTGGCGGTCGAAGCCGAAATTGCCGACATAGGCGCGGCCGTGCTGGTCGACCACCATGTCGTTGCAGGGTCCTGCGGCCAGCGTCGACAGGTCGGCGACCGTGGCGAGCGTCGCGCCGTCGAGCCGCAGCAGCTTGCGATCGAGCATCGACACGATCAGCAGCTTGCCGTCGCGCGTCCAGCCCAGACCCGACGGTCGTTGCGGCACCTCGACGATGGTGTCGAGCTTGCCGCGGGTATCGGTGGCCAGCACGCGATGCGAATAGAAGTCGGAGAACCACAAGCGTCCGTCGTGCCAGCGCGGCCCTTCGGGAAAGGTCAGGCCATCGACCAGAACCTCGAGTGCATCGGCCATTTTCACGCTCTCCAGAGAAGAATGGTGCTGGCGAGGGGCTGGGGGCGCGCCACTCTGTGGCGCGTCATGATCTCGGCGCTCCGCGCCGACGCGCCACGGAGTGGCGCGCCCCCA
>DATEIF010000506.1:0-7754 GCA_035279205.1 Vineibacter sp. | reverse complement strand
CTTGTTGCAATTGGACTGGTCGATCTGGCGCTTGCGGCCCAGCTCGGTCTCCAGCGGCTTCACCGACACGCAGTTCGACTTCTCCGAGCAGTCGCCGCAGCCCTCGCACACGGCGTCGTTGATGAAGGCGCGCTTCTGCGGGTCGGGGAAGGTGCCGCGCTTGCGGCGGCGGCGCTTCTCGGCAGCGCAGGTCTGGTCATAGACGATCACCGTCAGGCCGGGCACGTCGCGCAGCTCGCGCTGGATGGCATCGAGATCATCGCGATGGCGGATGGTGACGCCGGGCGCGAAGTTGCTGCCCATCGGATACTTCTCGGGCTCGTCGGTGACGACGACGACCTTCTTGGCGCCCTCGGCCGCGACCTGCTGCGTGATCTGCGGCACGGTGAGCGGCCCGTCGTGCGGCTGGCCGCCGGTCATGGCCACGGCGTCGTTGAACAGGATCTTGTAGGTGATGTTGACACCCGCCGCTGACGCGGCGCGGATCGCCATCAGGCCGGAGTGGTGATAGGTGCCGTCACCCAGGTTCTGGAAGACGTGCTTCTCGCTGGTGAACGGCGCCGTGCCGATCCAGGTCACGCCTTCGCCGCCCATGTGGCTGATCAGCGCCGTGCGGCGGTCGGGCATCCACACCGCCATGCCGTGGCAGCCGATGCCGGCCAGCGCCCGGCTGCCCTCGGGCACGCGGGTCGAGGTGTTGTGCGGGCAGCCGGAGCAGAAGAAGGGGGTGCGCACCGTCTTGGATTGCGGCGCCGCCATCAGCTTTTCCTTGGCCTCGATGCGCGCTAGGCGCTGGCGCATCTCCGGGCTGTCGCCGCCGTGCTTCATCAGTCGGTCGGCGATCACGCGCGCCACGCCGGTGGGCGACAGCTCGCCTTCGGTGGGCTGGATGCGGCGGCCGTCCTCGTCCTCCTTGCCGATGACCAGTGGACGGCGATCGGACGGCAGGTTGTAGAGCAGCTTGACCAGCTGGTCCTCGATGTTGGAGCGCTTCTCCTCGACGACGATGACCTCTTCCAGGCCGTCGGCGAAGGCGCGGGCGCCTGCCGGCTCCAGCGGCCAGGTCATGCCGACCTTGTAGAGACGGATGCCGAGCTGCTGTGCCTTGGCCTCGTTGATGCCGAGATCCTCCAGCGCCTGGCGCGTATCGAGGTAGGCCTTGCCGGTGGTCATGATGCCCAGCCGCGCCTTGGGCGCGTCGAGCACGACGCGGTCGATGCCGTTGGCGCGCGCGAAGGCCTTCACGGCCTCGAGCTTGGGACCATGCAGCCGTTTCTCCTGGTCCAGCGGCGGGTCCGGGTTGCGGATGTTCAGCCCACCCTCGGGCATGTCGAAGTCGGTCGGGATCACGATCTTGATGCGATCGGGATCGACATCGACCGAGGCGCCGCTCTCGACCGTCTCGGAGATCGCCTTGAAGGCGATCCAGCAGCCCGAGTAGCGCGACATCGCGAAACCCAGGATGCCGAAGTCGATGTACTCCTGCACCGTGGCCGGGTTCAGCACCGGCATCATCGCCGCCGTGAACACCTGCTCGGACTGATGCGGCAGGGTCGAGGACTGGCAGCCGTGGTCGTCGCCGGCATAGACCAGCACGCCGCCATGCTTGGACGAGCCCGCCGCGTTGCCGTGCTTCAGCACGTCCATCGAGCGGTCGACGCCGGGGCCCTTGCCGTACCAGATCGCGAACACGCCATCGACGGTGGCGGTGGAGAAGAGGTTGGTCTGCTGCGTGCCCCACACGGCGGTGGCGGCGAGGTCCTCGTTCAGGCCGGGCTGGAAGTGGATGTTGTGCTTGGCCAGGTGCTTCTTGGCACCCCACAGCGCGTTGTCGTACATGCCCAGCGGCGAGCCGCGGTAGCCGGAGATGAAGCCGCCGGTGTTGAGGCCGGCCTTCTGGTCACGCTGCTTCTGCATCATCGGCAGGCGCACCAGCGCCTGGATGCCGGTGAGGTACACCCGCCCGCGTTCGCGAACGTAGCGATCTTCGAGGGTGTAGTTGTCGAGGGTAATGTCCGCAATTCGCGCGGGGGCATTCATTGGCTTCACTCCCAAGCGGTACCGGCGCTCCGTCGCTGTCCGCACAGGGACCGCCAGTCGGCTACCATTTGGGGCGACGTTATCCCACGGTACCAGAGGGATGCAAACCACCGTTCACATGGCAGGAATGTTTGCCGGTCGCTATCGTGGCGCCGAGGTGAACCATGAACGGATTGCAGGTCAGTCGTCTCGTCAGCCATCGTGAGGAGATCGGGCCATCGGTCAAGGTCTGGGCCGCAGCGGTGGTCGCCGTGCCCGCCACCTTGGCTGCCGGTACCGACCTCGAGCCGTTCATCGCCCTGGGTGAGCAGCTCGGCGACCGCTTGGGCAGCCAAGCCCTGGCTGCGCTGGGCCTGGCGACATCCGGGCTCACGGCCTACGGCAAGGGCGCGATCGTGGGTGCCGGCCTGGATGTCGAGCTGGGCGCCGCCATCCTGCATCCCAAGCTCGGCAAGCCGCTGCGCGCGCTGCTCCAGCAGGGCAAGGCGATCATTCCGTCCAGCATCAAGCGTGGCGGTCCTGGCACGGCGCTCGATGTGCCGCTGCACGGCACCGACAACGAATGGGACTTCAGCCTGCTGGATGCCATCGAGGTGCGCGTGCCGGACTCGCCGGCGCCTCAGGAGATCGTGGTCGCGGTCGCCCTGGCACGCGGGCGTCGGCCCCACGCGCGGATCGGCATCGAGCCTAGCGCCTGACGGGCGGCGTATTGACGACCGGCGGCGGCGGAGCGGCCGGGACCGGCGCTGAGGGCGCGGCCGGCGGCTCGGCCTTCACGGTGTCGTCCACCTTCACCAAGGTGTAGCCCTTGTTGCGCATGCAGAAGTTGGTCAGGCGGTTCTCGTAGAAGAACCGCTCGCTCTCCAGGCGCTGGCGCCAGTACCAGTAGTCGGGCTGGTAGCGATAGCCCCAATAACCGGGGCCCATCAGCGGGAAGCCGCTGTAGAAGGCGTAGGACCGGAAGGCCTCGCTGAAGGCCTGCTGGCGGCAGTCCTTATGGTCGGTCTGCAGGGTGGCCTCGGTCGTGTCGGGCCGCTCCCATGCATACTGGCCGCAGCCGGCCAGAGAGACGGCAGCGAGGACAGCGACGAAAGCGGTAGCGCAGCGCATGACGGGTTCCCTCGATCGTGACAAACACTGCCGGATCGGTTTTCGTCCGTCTACCACAAGAGATGTGAATGCCCCGGCGGCCGTTCAAGTCGCCCGGCGTGGCACTTTGGCCCGATCCCTGGTACGTGATGCGCCATCATCAGAGCGGAGCGTGACATGGCGCGGATTGCTGTCGGGGGCTTTCAACACGAGACCAACACTTTCGCACCGCAGCAAGCCACGTGGGAGGAGTTCGAGCGTGCCGATGCCTGGCCGCCGTTCCTGCGCGGGGCCGAGATGGCGGCGGGCGTCGAGGGCTTCAACATCCCCATCGCCGGCGCCATCAAGACGCTCACCGCGCTGGGCCACGAGGTCGTGCCACTGTGCTGGTGCGCGGCGCCGCCCAGCTCCTACGTCACGCGCGACGCCTACGAGAAGGTCGCCGGTTGGATGATCGAGGACCTGAAGGCACAGGGGCCGTTCGACGCGGTCTATCTCGACGTGCACGGCGCCATGGTGGCCGAGCACCACGAGGACGGCGAGGGCGAGCTGATGCGCCGCGTGCGCGCCGTCACCGGCGATGCCATCCCGCTGGTCGCCAGCCTCGACTACCACACCAACATGACGCCGCAGATGGTGCAGCATTCGACGGCGATGATCGGCTACCGCACCTATCCGCACGTCGACATGGCCGCCACCGGCAGCCGCGCCGCCGAGCTGCTCGATCGTCTGCTGAAGGACCGCCGGCCGCTCTACAAGGCCTACCGCCAGTTCGACTTCCTTATCCCGCTGGTCTGGCAGTGCACCCTGCTGGAGCCGGCCAAGGGTATCTTCGATCTGCTCGACGAGATCGAGCGCGGCACGGGCAAGGCGGGTGCGCCGGGCGGCTCGCACAATCAGGGCATCGTGAGTGTCACCCACACGCCGGGCTTCCCGCCCGCCGATATCGCGCAGTGCGGTCCGGCGCTGGTCGTCTACGGCCACGACAAGGCCGCCACCGAAGCCGCCGCCGATCGCCTCGCCGAGGCGGTGCGGGCGCAGGAAGCTGCATTCGCCGGCAAGCTCTACACGCCCGACGAGGCGGCGGTCGAAGCGATCCGGCTGGCGCAGGGCGCGCGCAAGCCGATCGTGCTGGCCGACGTGCAGGACAATCCCGGCGCCGGCGGCACCTCCGACACGGTGGGCCTGCTGCGGGCGCTGATGGCGAACCGTGCGAAGGGCGCCGTGATCGGCATGATGGTCGACCCGGGTGCTGCGCGCGCCGCGGTCGAGGCAGGCGAGGGCGCCGTCTTGCGCCGCGGCATCGGCGCCGTCGTGGGTTATGCCGGCGAGATGCCTGTGGAGGCGGACTGGCGCGTGGTGAAGGTCGGCACCGGCGTCTTCACCGGCACCGGGCCGTTCTACGGCGGCGCCAAGTTCCAGATCGGCCCGATGGCGCTGGTGACCGACGACGCCAGTGGCGTCTCGGCCGTGCTGGCCAGCCGGCGCATCCAGGCCGCCGACCAGGAGATGTTTCGCCATGTCGGCGTTGAGCCGACCAAGACACCGATCCTGGCGCTGAAGTCGACGGTGCATTTCCGTGCCGACTTCCAGCCCATCGCCGAGACCATCCTGGTGGTGCAGTCGCCCGGCGCGCATGTCACCGATCCGGTCGAGCTGCCGTACCAGCACCTGCGCCAGGGCATCCGGCTGCGGCCGCTGGGACCGGTGCGGGCCTGATGCCGTCGATTGCGTCCTCCTCGCCGCCGCGCGCCTGGGTGCGCCTGGCGTCGGGTCGGCGCATCGACCTGCTCAACCCCTCGGCGCTCGACTTCGAGGATGAGGACATCGCCATCGGTTTATCGCGCACGCCGCGCTGGGGTGGCCACTCGATCTGGGAATGGCCGATGTCGGTGGCGCAGCACTCGATCCTGGTGCTGGAGCTGGCCAAGGCCAAGAGGCGCAGTGCACTCGCCGACCGCCTGCAGCTCGCGGCCTTGCTGCACGATGCCTCCGAAGGCCTGATGGCGTTCGATCCGATCTCGCCGGTAAAGCCGTTCCTGGGCGACGGCTACAAGGCGCTCGACACGCGCCTGCAGGTCGCCGTGCATGTGCGCTACGGCCTGCCGGCGCAGCTGCCGGCCGACTGGATCACGCTGATCAAGGACGCCGACAAGGCTTCAGCCGCGGCGGAAGCGCGTCACGTCGCCGGCTGGACGCCGCAGGAGATCCGCCAGGCGCTGGGTATCACGGCACGCGCGCCAGCCGAGGATCCGATCGTGCGGCGCTACGGCGGCAAGCCATGGGAGCCGTGGCCCGCACGCCTGGCCGCCGAACGCTTCCAGGCCGCGCTTGCGGGGCTCAAGCCGCGTTGAGTGTCCTCCCCACGCAGTGGGGAGGTGCCCCGAAGGGGCGGAGGGGAGCCGACGTGGTCTTGGTAACTGAGATCACGTCGGCTCCCCCTCCGGCCTTCGGCCACCTCCCCCAACTGCGTTGGGGGAGGAATGACGGCTAACCCCGCTTACCCACCAGGGCGAACATGGCGCCCTGCGGATCGGCGCCCTGGATGATCCAGTCGCCGCCGGGCACCTCCATCGGGCCGTTGAGGATCTGGCCGCCGGCGCTCTTCACGCGCTCGCTCGCCGCGTCGATGTCGCCGACGTTGATGTAGTAGAGCCAGTACGGCATCGGTATCGCCGGCGGGCGATTGAACATGCCGCCGATCATGTCGTTGCCGGCGGCGAACAGCTGATAGCTGCCCATGTCACCGATATCGATCACGTCGCCCTTCTGCCAGCCGAAGAGCGCCGCGTAGAAGTCGATGGCCTTGCGCCAATCGGTGGCGAGCAGCTCGTGCCAGCCGATGCGGCCGGATGTACCCGGCGCCGGCGGCGGCTCCTGCGATGGCGCCGCTGACTTGAAGAGGTTGATGGCGGCCTGTTGCGGATCGGCGATCATCGAGAAGCGGCCGATATTGGGGATGTCGGTGGGCGGCACGTGCACCGTGCCGCCCAGCTGCTTGGCTTTCGCGGTGCTGGCATCGACATCGTCGACCGCGACGTAGCCCATCCAGACCGGCCGCGCGCCGGCGGCGCGGGCGGTCTCGGGCAAGGTCATCATGCCGCCGACCTGCGCCTGGCCAGCGGTGAGCAGGATGTAGGTCATGTCGGGCATCCCGGCGTCTTGCGCGGCCCAGCCCACGACCTTGGTATAGAAAGCCTGGGCCGCCGGCAGATCGGTGGTCATCAGCTCGTACCAGACGAAGCGACCTTGGGAATCTGTCATAATCATCTTCCTCCGCTCGTGGCACGGCGATTGAATGGCCGGACCCATCAATTAACAAGGCTTCAGACAGGGGGTAAAATGACTGTGATCCGTAGGATGTGCGGCCTGCTTGCCGTGCTCGCAATGGTATTGGGCGTGGCGCCGGCCTTGGCGCAGGGCTGGCCATCGCGGCCGGTGAAGCTGGTGGTCACGTTCCCGCCCGGCGGCATCAGCGATGTCGTCGCTCGCATCGTGGCGCCGAGTCTGTCGGAGAAGCTGGGCCAGCCGGTCATCGTCGACAACAAGCCCGGCGGCGGCACGACGGTCGGCGTGCGCGCCATGCTGTCGGCGCGCGACGATTTCCATACGCTGCTGGTCGCCAACAGCGCGCCGATCTCGATCGCGCCGTTCCTGTTCGACACGCCGCCCTACGATGCGATGAAGGACTTCACGCATGTGGCGCACCTCGCGTCGATGGCCAATGCGTTTGCGGTCAGCCCGTCGATGCCGGTGAACTCGATGAAGGAGCTGATCGACTGGATCAAGGCGCAGAACAAGCCGGTGCCGTTCGGCTCCGGCGGCGCCGGATCGATCGGCCACATCGTGGGCGAGATGTTCAAGAGCCAGCTCGGCCTGTCGATGGAGCACATCGCCTACAAGGGCGCCGCGCCGATGTTTCAGGACATGATGGCGAACCAGCTCGGTATCGCCATCAACGCGTTCCCCGAGGTCTGGACCCTGGTCAAGGATGGCAAGCTCAAGGTGCTGGCCATCACCTCGACGCAGCGGCCCTCGATCGCACCCGGTGTGCCGCTGGTGACCGAGCTTGGCTATCCCAGCCTGGTGGCCGAGAACTTCGTCGGCATCTCGGGTCCGGCCGGCATGCCGCAGCCAGCGGTGGCGAAGCTGCACAAGGCCGTAATCGAGGTGCTGGCCGATCCCAAGGTCGCCGCGCGGTTCGCGGAGCTCGGCATCGTGTCATCGACCATGTCGTCGGCGGAGTTCACCGCCTTCGTGCAGAAGCAGGTCAACGATTTCCTGCCGGCGGTGAAAGCCTCGGGCGCGAAGCTGAACTAGGCCGTGCACTCATAAATCGGGGGTGCTTCGACAGGTATCTTTCACGTCTGTGATCGAATGAAGCGGCGGTACCGCCTCGCCGTCAGCACGGCGTGCGCCGTGCCTTTCGGCCTTGCTGTCGCATAGAGCCGCCGGTTGTTGACCGCCATCACAAAAGGAGTAGCTTTCGTCGCGCAGGCCGCGGCGTGAGCGCGGGCGCACGGCAGAAGGTCGGATCGGGTACGTCGCATGGGACTGGACAGCGTACTCAGGGCGATGGCGCCGGGCGCCGGGCCGCTGGACTTCCTGTCGCTGCTCGTGGCGGC
>DATEIF010000505.1:0-13088 GCA_035279205.1 Vineibacter sp. | reverse complement strand
GCGCCGCGCTCAATCCAAGGCCGGCGGCGATCAGCCGCCAGCCCGTCAGCTTCTCGCCCAGGATCGGTGCCGCGCCCAGGGCGGTGACCACGGGAATCAGGCCGACGATGAGTCCGACCACACCGGCGGGCAGCCCTTCGGCGATGGCGGCGTAGCAGCCCGCGTAGTGAGCCCCTTGCAGCAGGAAGCCGACGACGACGGCGTGGACCAGTGCCGGACCGCGCGGCCAGGGCGCTTGGCGCCAGTGCGCGAGAATGGCCAGCAAGATGGCGGCGATGACGAACCGCACGCCGGTGACCGCAAAGGGCGGTCCATGCCGTAAGGCCAGCGCACCGAAGAGGATGCCGGAACTCCACAGCGGTACGAAGGCGATACTGCCCAGTATGGCATAGCGGCGAACGGTCCGAGTATCGAGAACACCACCGGCCACGGGCTGATCAGGCAACGTCTCCTCCGCGAGCGGCGTGCGTTTTCGTCGTCCTGAGCGCAGCGAAGGACCTTGCGGTGGTTCTCCGACACAACGATGGCGCCGGTGATCATCAGAGCCGTTGGTGTCCGGCTCCAATACCGCAAGATCCTTCGCTTCGCTCAGGATGACAACAACACGTCAAATGTCGGAGGAGGAGCGTGCTTTTCTCTAAGCTGATATTGGCCGCACGCGCGGAAAGAGATCGCAGGCCAGCCTGTCGCCCGGCTGCAAGCCGTGCCCTTCGATCGGCGGCGAGATCTGGCCGACGCGCGTGGCATAGCGCGCATCATCGCCGCACCAGCGCGTCGCCCATGCCCGCCGGCGTCGCGACGAGGAACGATTGCCCGGCGCGCCATGCAGGGTGAGCGCATGGAAGGCGATCACGTCGCCGGGTTCCATGTCCCACGACAGGAACGTGTGACTGCTGCGCTCGGCGTCGATGTCGGGCACTGTCTCGAAGCGCGCGTCCTGTACCTGCAGGTCGACACCGCCCTGGCGGAAGAACTTGGGCGCGAACCACCGGCCCCAGCGATGCGAGCCACGTACGTACTCGACGCAGACATCGCGCGACACGGCATCGAGCGGCAGCCACAGCGACACGATCTGCTGCCCGTCGATCGGGTAATAGGGCTGGTCGTGGTGCCAGGGCGTGCGCTCCTCGGTGCCGGGCTCCTTCACCAGCAGGTGGTCGTGATAGTAGACGACCTCGCGCGACCCCATCAGCCGGGCAGCGATATCGGCCGCGGGTGATGTGAAGGCGAAGTCACGACAGGCATCGTGCCGCTGCCAGAGCTGGAAATCGACGAAGAATAGCCCCGGCTTCCCGGCCGGCGTGTTGATGCGCACCATCGGTCCGGGGTTCTGCATGTCGGCGTCGATGGCGGCACCCACGCGGGCGATCCAGTCCGGCGCAAAGGCGCCACGGATGCAGATGGCGCCATCCTCGCGATAGCGGGCGACGTCGGCGTCGGTCAACGGCAGGGCGGCTTCGTGGCTCATGGTCAAGCACTCGCAAAGGGGCCGGGTCAAACGGAACTGGACGCAATCAGAATCATTGTCTGATCGAAGGAAACGCCGACATGTGACGCGATGCTACTGCCGGAAACGGGTACGCACAGCGCCCATGTTTGCTGGTCCGCTCAACATCACCCCTCCGGTGCAGGAGACGATCATGGGTACCGGTTCGAGCAACTTTGAACACTTCATGAAACAACGCGAAGAAGCGGCGCGCGCCTACGTGGGCGGCGACGCGGCACCCCTTGGCCGCATTGTCGCACGCGCATCGATGGCGACGTTCTTCGGTCCGATGGGCGGCCACGTCCAGGGTTCGCACGACGTTGCGGCCCGATACGAGCACGATGCGGCGCTCTTTGCGCCCGAGGGGCAGACCGATTTTGAGGTCTTTCATGCTGCCGCTGGCGGGGACGTCGCCTACTGGACCGGCATCCAGCATGCCGTCGTGCGCATGCAGGATGGCATGGAGGCGAAGCCGATGGACCTGCGGGTCACGGAAGTGTTTCGTCGCGAGCGCGACGGGTGGAAGCTGATTCACCGTCACGCCGACACCCTCGTGAGAAGCCCCGACGAAAAACCCACGGGCTAGATCAGATCTGGCTGAAATCACCGCCGCGGCCTTTGCCTTGGGCGAAGCGGGTGGCGCCGCGGCGTGCTTCCCGGGCCAGCGCCGGCAGGCCGCGGCGGCCCTCGTTTTTCAAGGCCTCGGCGATGTCCATGCCCCACTGCTCGTAGGATGACAGGCGGTCGCTGCGCAGGCAGGTCTGCGGGAACTTCACCAGCACGCCGGCCAGCGCCTTGGCTTCGGCCAGTGCCTGTCCCGTCGGTGCCAGACGGTTGGCCAGGCCCCAATCGAAGGCCTCACGCGCGCCGACCTCGCGACCGGTGAGGATCATGTCGAGCGCCCGGCTGTGGCCGATCAGGCGCGGCAGGCGCACCGTGCCGCCGTCGACTAGCGGCACGCCCCAGCGACGGCAGAAGACGCCGAATTTGGCCGTCTCCGACGCCACGCGCAGGTCGCACCACAGGGCCAACTCCAGGCCACCCGCCACGGCATAGCCTTCGACGGCCGCGATCACCGGCTTGGACAGCAGCAGGCGCGAGGGCCCCATCGGGCCCACGCCCTCAGGCTCATAGCGCGCCACGCCGCCGCCGGACGCCGTCGCCTTGAGGTCGTAGCCGGCGCAGAAGGCACCGTCAGCGCCGGTCAGGATCGCCACCGACTGCGCCTCGTCCTGGTCGAAGGCGGTAAAGGCCTCGCGCAGCAGGATCGCGGTCTCGGGATCGACAGCGTTGCGTGCCTCGGTAAAGCGGTTGATGGTGACGACGGTGATGGCACCGTCGCGGTCGACCAGGACTTTGGACATGGACGTCTCCGTGCGGTCGCTGGGCGTCAGACGCGCCCGCGCATCATGCGCAGCGGGTCATACGTCAGCACTGTCTGACCCTTCTGGTTCTTCACCAGGTTCATGGTGCGCACCAGGCCGCGCGAGGGATCCTTCGACGTGGGCCGCACCTCGGTCACTTCGCACTCGACATGGATGGTGTCGTTGACGAAGGTCGGTGCCTTGATGTCGAGCGTCATGCCCAGGAAGGCCATGCCGGTGCCCTGGATCGAGACCGGAATCAGCAGGCCCTCGGCGAAGCTGTAAACCAGCGCACCCGGCACCAGGCGCTGCTTGGTCGGCGAGTGGGTGTCGATGTACTCGAGGTTGTTGAACAACCCCTCCTGCATGCCGGTGCAGCAGATGAAATTGATCAGGTCGGCTTCGAAGATCGTGCGGCCGTTGGTCTTGAAGCGGTCACCAACCTTCAGGTCGGTGTAGTACATGCCCTCGCCGAGGGTACGCATCGGGTCCTCCATGGTGATGGAGGCGATGCTGGCGCAAGCGGCGATCGACAGCAATCACCGCGGGTTTCGCAGCGCGGTCAGTGGCCGTGGCCGACGTGGGCGCCTTCCTTGAGCACGTAGTGCCGGCCGCAATAGGGGCAGTCGACGAAGCCGTCCTTTACAAGGCTCAGATAGACCAATGGATGGCCCAGCGCGCCGCCGCCGCCGTCGCAGCCAACACGGTCGCTCTCAACTTCGATCGTTTCCAGCGGCTTGGTCGTCGTAGTCATGCGCAGCTTTCTCCCCCGAAACGGCAGGCGGCGGATCATAGCGATGGTCGCCGCTCGATCAACAGCGCCGGGCGGTGCGATCGCCGCCCGGGCTGCGGCAAAAAAATACGGCTTCGTTCCGCTATCTTTATTGGCGGCAGGTGATATAGCGCGAATCAAACCCGTCTCCGTTTCCCCACGCGGTCGCGGCCATTGCCGAGGTCACGCGTTGATGGCGCGACCTCGCGGGCGGCGGATCCCGACGCATCGGGCAGGGCAGAGCGGAGTTGTTGTCATTGTTGTTATTGTTGTCACGCGTTTGGGGAGGGCGATTTGTTTCCGGATATATGTCTGCCCGGACTGCGCCATCGGCGCTGGGACCGGCCTGCGCTTTTCGGTGAAACAGCAAGTTATTGATATCGTTGTAGAAAGCGGCGCGGCGCCCGTTGCGCCAACAGCGCGAGTCGTTTTGCCTTTTTCCGCCTGTAGCGATGCCATCTGTCGCACGACCGGCGTCGTCAGGCGCCGGACGGTCAATTCTGCGGTATAAGAAAACAGCTATGCCGTCCTCCTGGTTTCGCCCCTTCCTTGCGCTGCTGCTGCTGTTACTGATGCCGGCGCTGACACACTGTGCACCGGTCGTCGTGCCTGCCGGCCCCGCGGTGTCGGCACCGATGCTGGAGCCGGCGAGCATCGTGGCCGCCGATGGTGCCCGGTTGCCGTTGCGCCATTGGCCCGCCCGGACCAAGGGCTCGGAGCGCCCGCAGGCCGTTGTCCTCGCGCTGCACGGTTTCGGCGACTATTCCAGTGCCTTCGACGAGCCGGGCGAGACCTGGGCGGCGCGCGGAATCGAGACCTATGCCTACGACCAGCGCGGCTTCGGCGATGCCCCCCATCGCGGCCGCTGGGCCGGCGTCGATACCATGGTCGACGACGCGCTCACGGCGCTGCGGCTGGTGGCTGCGCGCCATCCGGGCACGCCGATCTACCTTGCCGGCGAGAGCATGGGGGGCGCCGTGGCGCTGACGGCGCTGGGCCGGCTGGCCGACAACCCGGCGCTGGCGCCGATGCCCGCCGGCACGATCCTGATCGGCCCGGCCGTGCGCTCGCGCGACACCATCGGCGGCGTCGCCCGCGCTGCGCTGTGGACGATGACCCATATCGCGCCCTGGCATCCGGTGGGGCCGACATCGATCGATTTTCAGCCCTCCGACAACCGCAAGATGCTGGAGAAATACGCCAAGGATCCCAAGGTGCTGCGCTATCCGCGCACCGACCTGGTGTGGGGGCTGGTCGACCTCATGGATGCCGCCAAGCTGGCGGCGCCCAGGATCCCGACGCCCTACCTGCTGCTGTATGGGCTGAACGACCGGATCGTACCGGAAGGGCCGATGCGCCAGGTCATCGCGCGCCTGCCGCGCAGCCCGGAGTCGCGGCTCGCCTTCTACGCCAAGGGCTACCACATGCTGCTGCGCGACCTCGACGGGGCGGTGCTGCACAACGATGTGGCCGACTGGATCGTGGACAAGGGCGCGCCGCTGCCGTCGGGTGCCGACCGCCAGCGGTTGGACCTGCAGGCGTTGTGGGGCAGCCGCTTTGACTTGCCCACCAGCGGCGGTTAGGTTGCGCCCGCTTTCTGCCGTAAAGCCCGTGTAGGGCGCGGAAATGTAAGGCGAATCAAGGTATTATGAGCTCAGAACCCAAGCCTGTCACGTGGCTGTCCGACCCCCGGCCGGGGCGGCCGTGCACCATTATCGGCGAGGTGGCGCAGGCGCATGACGGCAGCCTGGGGCAGGCGCACGCCTTCATCGACGCCATCGCCGAGGCCGGTGCCGATGCGATCAAGTTCCAGACCCACATCGCCGCTGCCGAGAGCACGCCGGGCGAGCCGTGGCGCAAGAAGTTCAGCCCGCAGGACGAGACGCGCTACGACTACTGGAAGCGCATGGAGTTCACCGAGCCGCAATGGCACGGGCTGAAGAAGCACGCCGAGGAACGCGGTCTGCTGTTTTTGAGCTCACCGTTTTCGCTGCAGGCGATCGAGTTGCTCAAGCGCGTGGGTGTCGCGGGCTGGAAGGTGGCGTCGGGCGAGGTCTCCAACCTCGACCTGATCGACGCCATGGCTGCCACCGGCCAGCCGGTCATGCTGTCATCGGGCATGAGCGGCATGGCGGAGCTCGATGCCGCGGTCGCCGTCGTGAAGCAGCGCGGCGCGCCGCTGGCCGTGATGCAATGCTCGACCATGTACCCGACCTCGCCCGAAGCGGTGGGCCTCAACCTGATCACCGAGTTCCGCGAGCGCTATGGCTGCGCCGTGGGCCTGTCGGATCACTCGTCGAAGATCTATCCCGGTCTCGCTGCCGCGACTCTCGGCGCCGAGGTCTTCGAGCTGCACGTGGCGCTGAGCCGTCACATGTTCGGGCCTGACACCATTGCTTCGGTGACGCCCGAGGAGCTCAGGCAGCTGGTCGAGGGCGTGCGCTTCATCGAGCGCATGCGCGCGGCACCGATCGACAAGGACCAGTCGGCGCAAGCGCTGGAGGCGATGCGCGGCATCTTCACCAAGAGCGTCGTCGCGGTCGGCGACTTGGCGGCCGGCACGGTGCTCGATGCGCCACTGCTGGCGGCCAAGAAGCCCGGCACCGGCATCCCGGCCAAGGAGCTGAAAAGCCTGATGGGCCGGCGCCTGAAGCGCGCGGTGAAGCACGACGTGCCGCTGACGTGGGACGACCTGGAGCCCGCGGCGTGAGCACGGCCCGCCGCAAGATCTGCGTCGCCGTCACCGCCCGGCCGAGCTACTCCCGTATCCGCTCGGCGCTGATGGCGATCCGTGACCGCGACGATCTCGACCTGCAGCTGATCGCGGCTGCCTCGGCACTATCGGACAAATACGGCAACGTCGTCGACGTCATGGAGGCCGAGGGCTTCCGCATCGATCGCCGGGTCGAGATGGGCGGCGAGAGCGGCACGCTGGTGGCGCAGGCGCGCTCGACCGGCATCGGGCTCAGCGAGATGGCGACCGCCTTCGATGCGCTGAAGCCTGACTGGGTGGTGAGCGTGGCCGACCGCTTCGAGACCATGGCGACCGCGGTCGCCGCCGCCTACATGAACATCCCGCTGGCGCATGTGCAGGGCGGCGAGGTCACCGGCAATATCGACGAGAAGGTGCGCCACGCCGTCACCAAGTTGGCCGACTTGCACCTGGTGGCCAACGAGAAGGCGCAGGAGCGCGTCGTGCGCATGGGCGAGCGCGCCAGCCGGGTCATCGTGACCGGTTGTCCGTCGATCGACGTGGCGCGCGAGGCGATCGTCGATCCGTCGCTGGCTGATGCACTGGTGCGGCAGCTGGGCGACCGTACGGGTCTCGACCTCGGCCACGGCTTTCTGATCGTGTCGCAGCATTCCGTGACCAACGAGCACGGCGACGGGCCTGCCCAGATCGCGCAGACCGCGGAAGCCGTCGCAGCCTCGGGTCTGCCGGCCCTGTGGTTCTGGCCCAACCTCGACGCTGGTTCTGATGGCGTATCACAGACGCTACGCGCGTGGCGAGACCAGGGCCGGCTGCCTCGGGTGGGATTCATCCAGAACGTGCCGCCGGAGGATTTCATCCGCCTGCTGCAGCGGTGCCACTGCATCGTCGGCAATTCCAGCGTGGCGATCCGAGAAAGCGCCTGGCTCGGCGCGCCGGCCGTCAACATCGGCAGCCGCCAGTCCGGCCGCGACCGCGGTGCGAACGTTCAGGACGTGAACTACGACGCCGACGAGATCCTCGCTGCCATCCGCCGCCAGATGAAGGTCGGCCGCTATGCGCCCGACACGCTCTACGGCGACGGCCATGCCGGCGACAAGATCGCGGCGGCGCTGGCCACGGCGACGCCGCAGATCGACAAGCGGCTGGCCTACGACATCTGACTTCCACTCCCCTCGGACCCCGATCGTGAAGAACATCCTGTCATCCGTCGTCCTGTTCGCGATCTCGGTGCTGGTGGCACTGGGTGTCGGCGAGGCGGCGCTGCGTTTCAAGAACGCCGACATGCGCAACTACGACATCGAGATGTGGCGGTATGCGCTGGAGCTGAAGAAGCGATCGGACGACCCGGTGCTGGGTCATGACCACCAGGCGTCGAAGTCGGCGACGCTGCAGTCGGTCGAGATCCGCACCAACGAGCTGGGGCTGCGCGGCGGGCCGACGCCGCCGGTCGAGCCGGGCCAGCGCCGGATCCTGTTCCTCGGCAGCTCGGTGACCCTGGGCTGGGGCGTGCCGGAAAAGGACACGGTCGAAGCGCGGCTGCAGGAGAAGTTCAAGGCAGCGGGTGACAACGTCGTGGTGCTGAACGCCGGCATCGGTAATTACAACGCCGAGCGCTACGTGCAGCGGTTTCTGACCGAGCTCACCGCCACGCAGCCGACCGACATCGTGGTGCACTATTTCGTGCGCGATGCCGAGAAGCTCGATGCCGGCGGCGGCAACTGGTTCCTGCGCAACAGCCAGCTCGCCGTCACCCTGTGGATCGCCGGCTCGCGCCTGTTCGGCAAATCAAGCGAGAAGAGCCTGGTCGACCATTACAAGGAGGTCTACGAGCCGACCCAGCCCGGCTACCAGGCGATGCTGGCGGCGCTCGTGAAGCTCAAGGACTATGCCGCCGCCAAGGGCATCCGGGTCTATCTCGCGATGACGCCCGACGTGCACGACCTGGTCGACTACAAGTTCGACTTCATCCACGAGCGCGTGAAGGGCATCGCCGAGAAGGACGGCTTCCGCTATGTCGACCTGCTGCCGGCGATGCGCAACCTCAAGCCGGAGGAACTGTGGTCGATGCCGGGCGATCCGCACCCCAACGGGCTGGGCCACAAGCTGATGGCCGACGCGCTGTTCCCGGCGCTGCAACTGCCACGCTAGCAGAGCGTTGATCATGCGCAAGCCGACACAAGTGTTGCTCGCCCTTGCCGTGGCTGCCCTCGTTGCGGCACCGGCGTCAGCGTTTGTCGACGAGGAGACCGGGCTTATGGTCGAGCCGCCGGCGCCGTTCCAGGCGGCTGCCGGCAAGCCGCGGCCGAACTACGATATCGTCGTCACCGTGAACAGCACAACGGGCAAGCCGACGTCCGCCAACGCAGACGGCAATCTGTGCGGGGTGGCATACAAGCAGGCGCCCCAGAATGCGGCGTTGTCGCAATCGGACATCAACGAGCGCCTGACTCAGCCCCAGTGGATGGAGATCATCAAGTCGCCGTTTCAGGCCTGGAGCACCATCGAGCGTACCGAGATCTTCGAGCAGGACGGCGTGAAGGGCGTCGAGCTCACGGTCGCGCCCAAGGCTGGCCCGAACCACGAGGCGGTGCGTATTTATCTCGCCCTGTGGGAGACACCCAAGGGGCGCATCGTCGTGTCGTGCGCCATCAAGGTCGACGAGATGCCGCAAGCATTGGTGGACCTGCAGACCATCCGCCGCGCCACCCGAGTCCGCCCTTGACGGCGGCCGGGCGCTCGGGTTCCTAGCAAGACCCTCTCGATCGGACCCGCCTCGTGCTGTTCAGCGCGCCCGAATTCTTCGCCTTCTTCGCCATCTATCTGATGCTGCACCTGGCGGTGCCCGCGCGGCACCGGCTGGTGCTGGTGATCATCGGCAGTACGGTATTCTACGGCTGGTGGAACTGGCGCTACGTCTGGATCCCCCATGTCCTGATGCTGGTCGCCTATCTCGGCGTGCTGTGGATGGAGGCGGCGGCCGCGGCGACGGACCGCAAGCGGCGCATGATCGCCGTCACCGTGGTGCTGCTGCTGCCGCTGGCGTTCGTGAAGTACACCGACTTCATCTACGGCGACGTGCTGGGGCCGGTGTTCGGTTGGTCGGGCAAGTTGCTGAACATCGCGCTGCCACTGGGCATCAGCTTCGTCACCTTCACGCTGATCGCCTATGTCGTCGACGTTTATCGCCGCAAGTATCCCGTCGAGCGCCGTGCCGGGTTGCTGGCTGGCTTGGTGCTGTTCTTCCCCCATCTGATCGCGGGCCCGATCCTGCGGCCGCACGAGCTGATGCCGCAGCTCGCCAAGCCGCGGCCGGCACGCCGCGCCTTCGGCCGCCGCCTGGTGTTCGGCCTGGCCGTCTTTACCCTGGGCCTGGCCAAGAAGCTGGGGCTGGCCGACCAGCTCGCCGACGTGGTCGATCACGTCTACAAGACCACGTCGGGGCTCACGGCCGTCGACTACCTGCTCGCCATCTACGGCTTCTCGCTGCAGATTTATTGCGACTTCAGCGGCTACACCGACATGGCCATCGGCGTGGCGCTGATGATCGGCGTGCGGCTGCCCACCAACTTCCGGCAGCCCTATACGGCGGCTTCCATCGTCGACTTCTGGCGCCGCTGGCACATCACGCTCAGCACCTGGCTGCGCGACTATCTCTACATCCCCCTGGGCGGCAACCGCGGCGGCCGTGGGCGACAGCTGCTCAACCTCATGATCACCATGCTGCTGGGCGGCCTGTGGCATGGCGCCAACTGGACGTTCGTGCTGTGGGGCGCCTTGCATGGCGGCGCCATCGCCCTGGTGCACGCCGTGCGCTGGTCGCCGCTCTACGGCGTCGTCAAGCGAGTCCCGGCGTGGCTGTGGCTGCTGATCACGTTCCATTTCGTGACCTGGGTCTGGGTGCCGTTCCGCGCCCCCGACATGGCGACCGCCGTCCGGGTGGCTTTGGGGCCGTTCACGGCGCCCCTGGGCGACTGGGAAGCCACCCTGCGACTGCATGCCTTCCCCATCGCGCTGCTGGCGGTCTTCCTTGTCAGCCACCGTTGGGATAACCATCGTACCATCCACCGCGCGGCGCGCCGGCTGCCGCAGGCGGTATTCTGGCCGCTGATCGCGCTGGTGTGGGCCTTGGCGATCACCCTGAGCCAGGGCAGCTCGAAGAAATTCGTGTATTTCGACTTTTGACAACCATGGCACGCGCACACGTCATCATCCCAAGCGAGAGCCAGTCGCGCGAGTTCGACGCCAAGCTCCTGCTGGCCTGCGTGCTGGCCGAGCGCGGGTTCGCTGCCATTGTCGGATCGCGCAACGACATTCATATGGCGATCGCGCGCTTGCCGCGCTCCATCTATGTCGGCAAGGACGTGCGTCATTCCAGCAATCGCATCTCCGGCATTCTGAAGCGGTTGGGTCATGTCATCGTGGCATTGGACGAGGAGGCGCTCGTCTACTTTACGCATCAGACTTACCTTGCCGCCCGTGTGTCGCCGCCAGCGTTCCAGGCGGCAACCGCCCTCATGGCATGGGGTCCTGACAACGCCGAGGCCTGGCGCGAATCGCCCCACTATGTCGGCACACCGATCTACGAGACCGGCAATCCGCGTGTCGACATGATGCGGCCTGAGCTGCGCCCCTTCTTCGCAGCTGATGTCGAAGCCTTGAAGCAGCGGTTCGGGCGTTTCATCCTGATCAACACCAACTTCGGCACCCTGAACCACTTTTTTCCCAACCTGACGTCGATGAAGGCGCCCGAACGGCCTGATCCGCCGCCGAAGGGGGCTGACTGGGCAACGGGCCTCGCCTATCACCGCTACGGCATCTTCTGGGCATTTCAGAAGCTTGTGCCTGTTCTGGCGGCACGTCATCCCCATACGACCATCGTCGTGCGGCCGCATCCGTCCGAGAACCATGAGACGTGGCGGCGGGCGGCGCAGGGCGCGCCCAATGTTCAGGTGCTGCATGAAGGCAACGTCATTTCCTGGCTGTTGGCGTCACAAACCGTCATCCACAATGGCTGCACGACAGGTATTGAGGCTTATGTGCTGGGGGCGCGCCCCATCGCGTACCGTCCTTTGGTCTCGGAAACATATGACCTCAAGCTGCCCAACAGCCTGAGCCACGAGGTGTTCGACGAACCCAGCCTGCTCGCCGCCGTCGACGCGATCCTGGAAGACCGTTTCGTGATTGACGGTGCGCATGCCGAGGAACGCCGCTCGATCATGCAGCATTATCTCGCCGCGATCGACGGCAAGCTGGCGGTGGAGCGCGTTGCCGACGTTGTCGAAACCGTCGAGGGCAGCCACTATGGCCCGGCTCGGCCGGGCATCGGTACCAGACTGGTGGGGCACGCAACGGCCGAATGGCGCCGGCTACAGAAGCAGCGCAATGCCAGCCGGCCTCAGCACAAATCGAATGTCGCCTACACGCGACATCGCTTTCCCGACATCGATCTGCTCAAGGTACAGGAACGTATCGATGCCTACGGCGGTATTCTCGGACGTTTTCAGCACGTGCGTGCCGAGCCTGTCGATGCCAACATCTTCCAGATCAGCCAGGCTAGGTAGGTGCAAATGCAGGGCGGACAGCAAACAGAAACGCAGAACTATTTCGACCGTTTCGCCTCGGACTGGAAGCGTAAGGGGTCTGGCACAATGCCGGCTCGCGTCAACATTATCGCCCAGCGTAACGGTATTGCGCTGGACGTTTTGGCATCGCTGCCGGCGCCGCGGCGCGTGCTGGATATCGGTTGCGGCACGGGCGATCTGGTGCTCGACATCGCCCGGCGTGACATCGATGCGGTCGGCATCGACTTCGCGGCGGATATGATCCGGATCTGTGAAGCGGCTCGAGCCGAGGCCGGCCTGGAACGGGCGCGTTTCCAGCACGTCTCGGTGTTCGATTTCGACCCGCAGGGCGAGGTGTATGATCTGATCAGCGCCCAGGGTCTGATCGAGTACATCTCCCAGGATCAACTCGTCGACCTGTGCCGAAAAGTATTCAAGCTGCTGGCGCCTGGCGGTGCTTTTGTCGTGGGGTCGCGCAACCGGCTGTTCAACGTCTTCTCGCTCAATGCTTTCACCGAAATGGAACGCAAGCTCGGCGTGCTCGATGGCATGATGATCGAGGCCGAAGTGATCGCCACAGCGACGGATGGGGCTGCTGCACTCGCCGCGGCGGAAAAAACCGCTCGATCCTATTCCCAGCCGGAGAGGCACCCGCAGACAGGGGTGACTGTGTCGGTGCGCTACCAGTATACGCCGGGTGAGCTGTCGCGATTGCTGCGCGGCCACGGCTTCACACCTGCAGCGGTCTACGGCGCGCACTACCATGCGTTGCCGCCGGCCGTGGCGAAGGACTGGCCGCAGCTCCATGCCGGATTCTCCGATGTCATTTACCGCGAGCGCCGGTCCGATCACCGGCTGCTGCCGCAATGCACGACCTTTGTTCTTGATGTACGCAAACCAGTGTAGGGTCGACGCGCAGTGAGCGGGCGTCTGACCATCATCATGTATCACTATGTTCATGAACCCGCCGGGCAAGGGTTCGTGAAGCTGGTCGGCCGGACCTACGATGAGTTCCAGGGCCAGCTTGATTACCTCCAGCGGCACTTCGCGATCATCACGCCGGAGCAGTTCATCGATGCCGTGAAGGGGCGCTACACGTTGCCGGCCAACGCCTGCATGCTAACGTTCGACGATGGGTATCGCATTCACTATTCGGTGGTCTTCAAGGCCTTGCGCGAGCGCGGTCTCGCCG
>DATEIF010000504.1:0-4812 GCA_035279205.1 Vineibacter sp. | reverse complement strand
ACAGATGTGAGCCGGGCGGCGCCAGCGTGTGCGCCCCCGCCGAGCAGTGCCGCTGTCCCGGCGCCGCCGTAGCCGTTCCGGCCGTGGCCGCACCCGCGGCCGTCACACTGCCCAGTACTAATACGCTGCCCGCCGCCGCGGCGGTAACTACGCGCACTCGCCCACCCATCGCGACCTCTCCTTCCACCTGACCCCCTTGTACCACGCCACGGGCGGATCGTGGTTAGTGCGGTGGCTACGGCTCGGCGCCGTCGGGCCGATCGGCGGTGTCGTCGGTGGCGTAGGGGATGAAGCTGCCGTGCTGCGGGTTGGCGTCCAGCGGCTTGCCGATGGCCGGGAACGCGCGCTGCGGGCAGTTGACCCGGTCGCACACCTTGCAGCCCGGGCCGATCGGGACGAGTGAGGACGGGCTGGTCAGGTCGAGGCCGCGGGAGTAGACCAGCCGCTGGGCGTGCCGCAGGTCGCAGCCCAGGCCGATGGCGAACGTCTTGCCCTGCGTGCCGTGACCGCCGTAGCGCCGGTGCACCGTCCGGGCGATCCACAGGTAGCTGCGCCCGTCCGGCATCTGGGCCAGCTGGACCTGGATCTCGGTGGGCCGGGCGAACGCCTCGTACACCGTCCACAGCGGGCACGATCCACCCACCCGGGAGAAGTGGAAGCTGGTCGCCGACTGGCGCTTGGAGATGTTGCCGGCGCGATCGACGCGGATGAAGAAGAACGGCACGCTGCGCGCTTCGGGGCGCTGCAGGGTGCTGAGCCGGTGGCAGATCGTTTCGAAGCCGACACCGAACTGCTGGCCCAGCCGTTCGATGTCATAGCGTAGAGTCTCGGCGGCGTGCAGGAAGGCGCCATAGGGCAGGATCAGCGCGCCCGCGAAATAGTTGGCCAACCCGATGCGGGCCAGTGAGCGCGCCTCGTCACTGGAAAACGCCGCATCGCCGGCAATGCGCTGCAGTTCGTCGCCCATTTCCAGAAAGGCAAGCTGGGTTGCCATCTGGAAGGCACGCTGGCCCGGCCGCAGATGCGCTGACAGGTGCAGCACGCGGCTGGCGGGATCGTAACGCCGCTGCGGTGCATCGTCGTCGCCCTCGGCGGTATCGAGAACGACGCGCACGCCGTGGCGGCGTGCGATGTACTCGGTGAGGTCGGCATTGATCGCACCGATCGAGAAGCCGGCGGTCTGGTAGAGACGCTCCGCCGCTTCGTCGAGCTCGGCCAGGTGATTGTGCCGGGCATAGAAGAAGTCACGCACCTCTTCATAGGGCATCGGCGGCGGCGCCACGGCCTGCCAGTCATCGCCCAGGCGCGCCGCCATGGCCTCGGCGCGTTCCACCGCGCCGCGATAGCGCCGGTGCAGCGACAGCAGCGCCCGGCCGACCGCCGGCATGTTGGCAGCCAGTTCGCGGATCTCCGCCACCGACACGGTCTCGCCGATGCCGGTATCCGACAGCGTATCGCGCAGGTCGGCGATCAGCCGCGCTTCCTCGCTCTCGGAGAACAGCTGCACGTCGACGCCGAAGACCGCGTTGAGCCGCAGCAGGATCGGCACCGTCAGCGGACGCTGGTTCTTCTCGAGTTGGCTCAGATAGCTGGTCGACAAGTCGAGTGCGTCGGCCAGCGCGACCTGGGTCAGGCCGCGTTCCTCGCGCAGCCGGCGCAACCGCACCCCCATGAAGGTCTTCCGCATGGCGCTCGATCCATATTTGCAAAATTTGCAAACTTGGCTGATATTGTCCGCAAAATCGCACAAATTCAGCTATTTCACTGTAGCATCGCTTGCGGATATTGCAAATGACAGCGACAGACCGCGTCTCTTCGAACACGCTGGCGACCCCTGCCGGTGAGGCCCGATGTGAAAGTCCATTCAGTTCGTACACATGCATCCGCTGCCCAGCTGCCGCGTACGGCGCAGCTCGCCTGGAAGATCGCGGCGGTCGCCGCCGATCCCGTGCCGGTCGATGCCGACGTCATCGAGATGATCGGTAACCGGATCATCGACAATGCCGCGGTCGCGGCGGCCGCCATCAACCGTCGCCCCGTGGCGAGCGCGCGGGCGCAGGCCATGGCGCATCCCGGCCAACCGGGCGCCACGATCTTCGGTCTCTCGCCCCGTCCGTCACGGCGGATGTCACCCGAGTGGGCGGCATGGGCGAACGGCGTTGCCGTGCGCGAGCTCGATTTTCACGACACGTTTCTGGCGGCCGACTCCTCGCATCCCGGCGACAACATTCCGCCGGTCCTCGCGGTGGCGCAGCATTGCGGCTGTTCCGGTGCCGCCCTCGTGCGCGGCCTGGCCACGGCGTACGAGATCCAGGTGAACCTGGTGAAAGGCATCTGCCTGCACGAGCACAAGATCGATCATATCGCCCATCTCGGCCCCTCGGCCGCCGCCGGCATCGGCACGCTGCTGGGCCTGCCGAGCGAGACGGTCTACCAGGCGGTGCAGCAGGCGCTGCACGTCACCACCACGACACGGCAGTCGCGCAAGGGCGACATCTCGAGCTGGAAGGCCTATGCGCCGGCGTTCGCCGGCAAGATGGCGATCGAAGCCGTCGATAGGGTGCTGCGCGGCGAAGGCGCGCCGTCGCCCATCTACGAGGGCGAGGATGGCGTCATTGCCTGGATGCTGGGTGGCCCGAAGGCCGAATACCAGGTGCCGCTGCCCGAAGCCGGCGAGGCCAAGCGTGCCATCCTCGAGACCTACACCAAGGAGCACTCGGCCGAGTACCAGAGCCAGGCGCTGATCGACCTGGCACGCCGCCTAGGGCCGCGGATCGGCGACTCATCGCGCGTGCGCGAGATCGTCATCCACACCAGCCATCACACCCATCATGTGATCGGCACCGGCGCCAACGATCCGCAGAAGATGGATCCGGCTGCCAGCCGCGAGACGCTGGATCATTCCATCATGTACATCTTCGCCGTCGCCCTGCAGGACGGTGGCTGGCATCACGAGCGATCCTATGCGCGCGAACGCGCCACACGGCCGGACACAGTGGCGCTGTGGCGCAAGATCCGCACGGTCGAGGATCCGGCATGGACGCGGCGCTACCACAGCCATGACCCCAACGAAAAGGCGTTCGGCGGCCGCGTCAGCGTCACGCTGAATGACGGCACGGTGATCGAGGACGAAATCGCCGTCGCCGACGCACATCCGCTGGGTGCCCGCCCGTTCGCGCGTCCGCACTACATCGCCAAATTCCGGGCGCTAGCCGACGGCATCATCTCGCCGCCCGAACAGGACCGCTTCCTCGCTGTCGTCGATCGACTGCCAACGCTGACCGCGGACGAACTCAACGAGCTCAGCTTCATCGTCGATCCGAGCCTGCTCGCAGCGGCATCGGCCCCCGGCATCTTCGATTGGCACCAGCACGACACCAGAAACGCCGACGGCCCGCGCGCCGCGGGCTGAGGAGGAGACCATGGCAGAGACCAGGCCTGCACCGAAGAAGTCAGTCGCGCTGTCCGGGGTTGCCGCCGGCAACACCGCGTTGTGCACGGTCGGGCGCAGCGGCAACGACCTGCATTATCGCGGCTACGATATTCTCGACATCGCCGACCAGTGCGAATTCGAGGAAATCGCCCATCTGCTGGTGCACGGAACACTGCCGACCCAGGCGCAGCTGGTCGCCTACAAGGCCAAGCTCAAGGCACTGCGTGGCCTTCCCGCGGCGGTGAAGCGCGCGCTGGAGGCGATCCCCGCCGCGGCACATCCCATGGACGTGATGCGCAGCGGCGTCTCGGCGCTGGGCTGCGTGCTGCCGGAAACAGCTGACCACAACCACGCCGGCGCCCGCGACATCGCCGACCGGCTGATGGCCTGCCTGGGATCGATGCTGCTCTATTGGCATCACTATGCCCATCACGGGCGCACGGTCGATGTCGAGACCGACGACGACAGCATCGGCGCCCACTTCCTGCATCTGCTGCACGGCAGGCGACCAGCCGAAAGCTGGGTGCGGGCGATGCACACGTCACTGATCCTCTACGCCGAGCATGAGTTCAACGCCTCGACATTCACCGCGCGCGCCATTGCCGGCACCGGTGCCGATGTCTATTCCGCCGTTACCGGCGCTATCGGTGCCCTGCGCGGCCCCAAGCACGGCGGCGCCAACGAAGTCGCCTTCGACATCCAGAACCGCTACGACGATGCCGATGCGGCGGAAGGCGATATCCGGCGGCGGATCGCGGAAAAGGAAGTCGTCATCGGCTTTGGCCACCCGGTCTATACCGTCGCTGATCCGCGCAACACCGTGATCAAGGCGGTGGCGCGGCGCCTGTCGCAGGAAGCAGGCGCGCTGCGCATGTTCGAGATCGCCGACCGCATCGAGGCGGTGATGGCCGAGACCAAGCGGATGTTCGCCAATCTCGACTGGTTCAGCGCCGTCTCCTACCACCTGATGGGCGTGCCCACCGCCATGTTCACGCCGCTGTTCGTCATTGCCCGCACGTCGGGCTGGTGCGCCCATGTCATCGAGCAACGCATCGACAACAAGATCATCCGCCCCTCGGCCAACTATGTCGGCCCCGAGCACCAGGCTTTCGTGCCGATCGAGCAGCGCGGCAAAAGCCGCACCGCACCTCGCGCCGCCTGAGTGATCGCACCAAAGAAGAAGATGCATCACAGAGGCACAGCGCAGCCGTTTGCCGCAACCAAAGGCGCCTTCGCCTTCCCTCCCCCAACGAACGTTGGGGGAGGTGCCCGAAGGGCGGAGGGGGAGCCGACGTGGTGTCAGTTGCCAAGACCACGTGGTATCGCCGCGGCAACGCGATCTCGGTTTTCAAGACCACGTCGGGTCCCCCTCCGCCCTT
>DATEIF010000503.1:0-22505 GCA_035279205.1 Vineibacter sp. | reverse complement strand
GTCGGCGCTAACGCGCCGATGCGGGCGTGGACGCCCGCGGTCCGAAGAACGTCAGATGATGATGCCGCCGGCCTTCAGCACGTCCAGCAGCGGGACCTTGTAGGCGGTGCCGTCGGGCGCCGACTGGGCCGGCGTGCGCGGGTTGGTGAAGGCCGACTTGATGAAGCCGTTCCACTTGGTCTGGCCCGCGGCGCTCTCGCCATGGTCGGATTCGGTCTTGGCGTCGTACTTGTCGATGATCTTCTGCGCCGTGCCGTTGTACTTCTTGAGGATCGGCGCGACGTCGGTGTTGAGCGCGACCTGGCCGTCATACTGCTTGGCCTTCAGCTGCATCAGGTCGATGAACAGATCGCGCGCGATCAGCGCCACGATGTCGTAGTGCCCCTGCTCGTGCTTGAGGATCTCATCGGGCGTCCGCAGCTTCTTGGCATTGATCTCATCCATCTTCTTCCAGCTCTTGGTGCTGTCGAAGGTGATGTTGATGGTGATGTTGTCGTTCACCACGAACTTGCCGGACGCCGCGTCCTTGACGGCGGTGACGGGCGGCAGGGAGAACGTCGCGCTGGTGAACGCGAGGTGCGAACTGCTCGCGGGGGGCGTACCCGTGAAATCCCCCCAGGTGAGAGTCTTGAAAAGACCGACCAGCTTCGATGGCATCGTGGTGTCCTCCCTGCAGTTTGCTTCTTCCCTGTCTCGTTTCTTCCTTGTTAATTCCCTGCTGCAAATTTCGCACAAACACCCGGCCCGGACAATGCGGCCGCCGCCGTCGGCGGTGACTTTGTGCGGGCAAAGCGGTCGTGCGCTTTATGCGCAGCGGCCGGCCTTCAAGTGTGCGACGCTGACGCCGGCGCTTTCCATCCGGCAATCCGGTTACCTTCCATGAGCAGTTCGGCATCACCCCTGCTTCCCGACGCCACGCGCGTGCTGGCCACGTTCGCCGCCACGCTGGATTTCGACGACATCCCCGCAGCCGTCGTCGATCACATCAAGCTCAGCGTCCTCGACGGGCTGGGCGTGTGCCTGCACGGCGCCACCCTGCCGTGGACGCGCATGGTGCGCGATGTGGCGCTGGCCGAAGGCGGCAACCCGATCGCGTCGCTGTGGGGCCACGGCCGGCGCACGGCACTCACCACGGCCGTGCTGGTGAACAGCACGGCCGGCCACGCCTTCGAGATGGACGACATCCACAAGGAGTCGATCCTGCATCCCAATTCGCTGGCGGTGCCGGTCGCCCTGGCGCTGGCCGAGGCCGACCCGACGCGCAGCGGCCGCGATATCGCCACCGCACTGGTGGCCGGCTACGAGGTCGGCATCCGCATCGGCAACGCGGCGACGACGGCACTGTTTCTCAACGGCTTCCACCCGCAGGGCACGACAGGCGCCTTTGTCGCCGCCGCCACCGCCGGCCGCCTGCTGGGCCTGGATCCGCCGCAGATGCAGAACGCCCTGGGAATCGCCGGTTCCCTGGGCGCCGGCCTGATGGCGGCCCAGGAAGGCGCCATGGTCAAGCGCCTGCATTGCGGGCGCGCCGCGCAGGGCGGCCTGCATGCCGCGCTGCTGGCGCAGCGGGGCTTCACCGGCATCGCCGACGTCGTCGAGGCGGGCTACGGCGGCTTTCTCAGCGCCTTTGCCCGCACGCCCAATCCCGCCCGCCTGACGCAGGACCTGGGCACCGACTGGGAGACAGCGAAGGTCGGCTTCAAGATGTATCCCAATGTCACCAGTATCCACGCCGCGCTCGATGCGCTGCGCGCGATCCTGGTCGAGACGAAGCTGTCGCATCATCAGATCGACAGCATTGAGGTCGGCTGCGGCCACATGACGTTCGTGCATACGGCATGGACCTACCAGCCCGCGGGCGTGACGGCAGCGCAGATGAACATGTACTACGGTTTGGCCGTGATGGCGCTGCGCGGCGACGTCTCTGTCGCCGACTACACGCAGGACAAGATCGCCGATTCGGCGGTTCTGGGGTTCATCCCGCGCATCCGTATCTTTGTCGATGACGCGCTGGAGGCCATGGGGCCCGCGCTTCGGCACGCCGCGCGCCTCACGGTGCGCACCCGCGATGGCCGCGAATTCAAGCGCGAGATCCTGCACCGCCGCGGCAGCCCGGAGAGCCCTGTCGGTCGCGCCGCGATCGAACGGAAATTTGATGCGAACGTCGCGGCTCTCCTGGCACCGGAAGCAATCGATCGGTTGAAGCGACTGGCTGCCGACCTGGAGCACGTGGCGAACGCCGCCGAGATCATTCGGATCATGGCCGCGCCAATCAAGGAATGACGGGGATTGGGGGGATCATGCGGAACGATGACAGCGATTGTCCTGACGCACAGGCTCTGACATGGCGCGCTGCGCGCATTCTGATGGTCGCGGTTGCCTTGGCCGGCTGCGCGGTGGACAGCCAGTCACCCCCGGCGACAACGGCCGCGGCAGCGCGCCCGGAAGAGGCGTTGATCGCGCTCAACAAGCAGGTGCGGGCCAACTATGCCGAGTCCAAGCGCGAGCTGATGCTGCGGGCGCGGCCGGCGATCGTGGTGGTGTTCGACGATGCGACCCTGCTGCGCGCCGGCCAGCCGGCGGCCACCGAGTCGTTCACGCCGCCGCTCTATCACCGCTACAAGGACGTGGCGCATGTGGCGCTGGGCGTCTGGGCGACGCTGGCACCGTGGGTGGATCGCACCGACCAGACCTGGATGGCGCCCCTGACGGCACTGTTGCAGCAAGCCCGTGCCGCGCGCGCCTCGCTCGATGCCATAGGCTTTCCCGCCGACCGGCTGGCGCGGCAGCAGCTGATCTTCGACCAGTCCATCGCGCTGATGGAGCGGACGCTGGCGGCAGGACGGGTGGATGGCGCGGCGCTCGCCGGCTTCGCGCGGGCCGTGGCGGCACCGGTGCTGGCCAATGGCGATGACGCCGCGGCGCTGCAGATCGACGGCCTGCATGCGCTGGTCAGCCGCTGGCGCGCCCAGCTCTCGGCCGACGACTGGCGCCGGCTGCATGTCCTGGTGCTGGGACCCAAGATGCCGCGCGCCGGCAACCTGTCGGTCCAGTATTTCCAGCGCGTAATGGGAGCCGGCGAGCTCGACCGTCGCTTGCTCTATGCCGAGGGCATCTTCGATCGCGAGGCGGCGCTGGGGCTGCTGGGCACTGTCGTGACCGACCGAACGCTGGCGCGCGACTTTTTCGGCGATCCGATGCGCATGGATCGCGACTTCCTGAGCGACGGCGCCCGCAAGCGCCTGGACCGGTTGTTCGGTCCAGGCGGGCGTTGACGCGAAGCGGGCCGCTTACTTGGTGCCGGGGGTGCGGATGACCTTGCCATCCGGCATGATGATGTCGCCGGGCTTCTGATCGGCGGCGCACGGGCCGAGATACTTGGCCTCGATCGTCGTGTTGGACGTCACCGGCTGCTGCCCGGGCGCCTGCACGATGCTCGACGTGGTCTTGGCGGTGATCTTCGACGAGAAATCGCCGCTGATCAGCGTCTTGGCCGTCGAGGTCATCTGACCGAACTGGCACGACGTCTCGGCTTCGTAGCCGGTCGAGGTCTTGGTGATCGCGGGCGGCTTGCAGTTGCCGCCGCCGACGGCCGCCATCGCCATCGAATCGGTCTTGTCGTCGATGCACTGCTTGATGACCTGCGGCGCTGGCATGGAGCCTCCCGTCACCGTCGACTCCCAGAGGCCGGGCTTGCGCTTGGGCATCTCCTCAGCCTGTGCCGCAACGCCCAGGGACAGGACACAGGCGACCGATGCGAGGAAAACAATGCGGTTCATCTCAACTCCTTGATCGAGGGGCTCGGCCCGGTAATCGCCCGGGATCCCGCCTTACTTAAGGAGCGACAAAGTGGCGACAAAAAGAACGAATGAGTAATCGTTTCGTCATGTCAAAATTAGCATAATGGTGTAAAGGCTCGCGCTTCGCCCTGTCGACTGGGACCGATCCGCATGCGCTTGTCCGCCCTCCGCGCCAACCTGCCCGCCCTGATACGGGTGGCGGCCATGGTCTGCGTCGTTGCGCTGGCCGTGCTGTCGCTGATGCCGGGCAAGGAGTTCGTGCGTACCGATATCGCCAAGCTGGGGTACGGCAAGCAGATCGAGCATTTCATCGCCTATTTCGGCGCCACCACCCTGCTGGGCCTCGCCTATCCGGCGCGGCTGCGGCCGCTGACCCTGCTGCTGGTGCTGACGCCCTATGCCGGCGTGCTGGAGATCGCCCAGATCTACGTGCCCGGGCGCGGCGCCTCGGTGATGGACTTTTCCGCCAGCGCCGCCGGCATCGCCGCCGGCGCCCTGCTGCTGCCGCTGGCCTGGCGCACCCTGGCCCTGGCGTTTACCCTGCGGCCAGCCACCATCGCGCGCGACCGCGACGGGCACTGAGAAAAATCTCTCATGCCGGCATGAGACCGGCGGCCCTGGACATTCGCTGCCGCTCCAGTAATGTGTGCATATACACGTAATGGAGCCCGGGGCCATCATGCACGGCACCACGCCTCATCCGCTGCTGATCGCACGGCCGCTGCCCACCATCCTGCGGCTGGCCGGCCCGACGACGGCGGTGATGTTCCTGCAGAGCGGCGTCAGCATCGCGGAGATGTATGTCGTGGGCCGGCTGGGCACATCAGCGCTGGCCGGTTTCCAGCTGGTCTTCCCGTTCCTGATGCTGATGACGATGATGGCGGCCGGCGGCATCGGTGGCGGCATCGCCTCGGCGATCGCCCGCGCGCTGGGTGCCGGCGACCGGCCACGGGCGGCGGCGCTGGCAGTGCATGCCCTGCTGATCGCGACCGGCTTCGCGCTGTTGTGGACGGCGGCGATGTCGCTGGCCGGCCCCGCGGTGTTCCGCGCTTTCGGCGCCACCGGCCAGACCCTGGACTTCGCCACCGCCTATGCCACGACGCTGTTCGCCGGCGCCGTGGCGCCCTGGGCGATGTTCGCGCTGTCATCGATCCTGCGCGGCACCGGCGACGTGATGACGCCCGGCAAGCACATGCTGCTGGCCTCGATGGTGCAGATCCCGCTCTCGGCCGTGCTGGTGCTGGGCACGGCGGGCTGGGGCCTGGGCAGCTGGACGGGGCTCGGTATTGCCGGCGCGGCCGTATCGATGATCGTCACCAGCCTGCTGGCGAGCGTCCTGATGGCGCGGCGCCTGTGGCAGGGACGCGCCGGGTTCGTGCCCTCGCTGGCCGGCCATGGCCTTGTCGGCACGGCGTTCGCGCCGATCCTGAAGGTCGGATTGATCTCTTCGCTGTCGGCGCTGCTCGCCAACCTCACGACGATGCTGGTGAACTTCGCCATCAAGCCGTTCGGCGATGCCGCGATCGCAGGCTATGGCATCGGCGCGCGGCTGGAGTTCATCCTGGTGCCGCTGTCCTTCGGCATCGGATCGGCGCTCACGACGCTGGTCGGCATCGCCGCCGGTGCCGGGCGCTGGGACCGCGCGCGGCGCTTTGCCTGGACCGGCGGCATGATGGCGGCGGCGCTGACCGGCACGCTGGGCTTTGCCGTGGCGCTCTTCCCGGGCGCCTGGGCCGGCATGTTCAGCAGCGACGCCGCCGTCCTGCAGGCCGCCACGCACTACCTCACGCGCGCGGCACCGTTCTATGCCCTGTTCGGGCTCGGCATGTCGTTGAACTTCGCCGCACAAGGTGCCCATCGCCAGGCGATGCCGCTCGCCGCCAGCCTGCTGCGCACCCTGATTGCCGGCGTCGGCGGGTATCTGCTCATCATGGCCTGGCACGGCACGCTGCCCGATCTGTTCTGGCTGATCGGCCTGGCGATCCTGCTCTATGGCACCCTGATCGCGGGCGCGCTGGTGGTGCGTCCCTGGGGCCCGCGCTGAGCTGGTCTAGCGCGACGCCGTCTGCCGGCTGACGGCAAGACCGATGCCCACCGCGATCAGCCCGATGCCGACGGCGTGGTAGCGGTGGACGTCCTCGCCGAGGAAGACGATGGCGAGCACCGTCCCGAAGGCCGGCATCAGGTGAACGAACTGGCCGGCGCGATTGGCACCGATCAACTCGACGCCGCGGTTGAAGCAGAGATAGGCCAGCAGCGACGGAAACAGCGCAACGTACGCCACCGCGGCGATCGCGACGTTGGTCCAGCGCATCGGCGCACCGGCTGCCGTCTCCCAGGCGTAGAACGGCAGCAGCATGACGGCACCCAGCGCGAACGTCGCGGCGACGAAGCTGAGCGGATGGACCGCGGGCCGCCGGCGCAGCAGCACCGAATACACCGCGTAGGAGACGACAGCGCAGAACACCCAGAGATCGCCGATATCGATTTCGGTCTCGGCGATCGCCAGCGGCGATCCGCGGCAGGCGATCACCAGGACACCGACCAGCGACACCAGCACGGCGATCAGCTGCGTCGTACCGGTGCGCTCGCGGAACAGCAGGAACGAGCACAGCAGGATCACCAGCGGCATCGCCGACTGCATCAGGAGAGCATTGATCGCGGTCGTCGACTGCAGGCCGATATAGACCAGGGTGTTGAACGTGGCGACGCCCAGCGCCGACAGCAGCAGCATCAGGCGCCAGTGCCGCAGCAGCTCGGGCAGGTCGCGGCGCAGATGGGGCGCGGCGAAGCCGATCACCATGGCGAAGCCCATGGTCCAGCGCCAGAATGCCAGCGCCACCGGCGGCACCGCGCCATGCACGGCACGGCCCAGCACGAAGTTGCCCGACCAGAACAGCGCCGTCAGCACCAAGAGCACATAGGGCGAGCGCCACAGCAGGCGGCCCGCGTTGCGGACGAAGGACATCGGAATTTCCGGAAAGATGACGCAGGCAAACCTGGCGAGCGGACGACGGACGTCACGCCCTGGACGGCCTCCGCTCAGGAGGCCGCGATCGTAAGTCGCCCGAAGAGAATGGTCGTCGTCATCACGGCGCTACGTTGCGTCGGCGCAGCGCGCCCCGTCAAGCCCGCGCTTTGTCATCCCTCGCTATGCTCGGGATGACGGCGCCGTCAGGTCCTTCAGCAGCGGCAGCACCTCGGCGGCAACCTGTTCGATCTGGGCGTCGCGCTCCTCGTAGGGGCCGACGAGGTCGAGCACGAGATGGCGCACGCCGGCGGCATGGAACTCGCGGATGCGCTCGGCGATCTGCGCCGGCGTGCCCAGCGCGCAGTAGCGCTGGGCGGCTTTACGGAAATCCATCGCGTAGCGCACGCTGAGCGTCTTCGTCGCTGCCTCCAGCGCGGCCTCGTAGGTGGCGTCCAGGCGCGTGAACAGCAGGTGGCTGGTGCCGAAGCGCGTAAGCTTGCGGCCAGCCGCGTCCGCCGCCGCCGCGATCGTCGCCAGGCTGTCGCGATACATCTGCGGCGTCACGACGTAGGACATCCAGCCGTCGGCCAGACGCGCGGTGCGCTTCAGCGCCCCCTCCGAGCGGCCGCCGCACCAGATCGGCGGTCCACCCGCCTGGCGCGCCGGTGGCTGCATCTGCACCTCGGGGAAGGAATAGAAGCGGCCCTCATGCGCCACCGGTTCGCCGGTCCACAGCTTGCGCAGCACCGCGATCGCCTCGGAGAGGCGCGCGCCGCGCTCGCCGATCGGCACGCCGGCCAGCGCGTACTCCTTGGGGAATTCGCCACCGACGCCGACACCGAAGATCAGCCGCCCCTCGCTCATGTGGTCGAGCGTCGCAACCTGCTTGGCGATCGGGCCAGGATGGCGCAGCGGCAGCAGGTAGACGCCCGTGCCCAGCAACAACCGGCGGCTCGCCACCGCCGCCTGCGCCAGCTGCAGCAGCGGATCGAGGATGGGAATCGCAAACGCGATGTGGTCGCCGACCCACAGCGAGTCGTAGCCGCAGCGGTCGACCAGCTCGGTCAACGACACCAGCTCGTCGATCTGCGGCAGCCACGGCCCGGTCGCGGGCTCGGTGCGGCGATGAATGGTCTGAATGCCGACCAGCAACGTGTCATCGAGGGGAAGGGGCATGGATCGCTTCCTGTGGTGCTTACGCCTGACCGCGTCAAAGCCGCCGGCCCGGCCATGGTACACACCGGCCATCGGCGTGCCAGTGCCGCAGGTGTCATCCCAGGTACCTACGCGAGCGCTCTTTCCATCTGCGCGCGGTGGCGGATCATCCAGGCGACGCTGCGCGTCTGCCAGGCGATGCCCCAGACACGGGGCGCGTGCTCGGTGTCGGGCGTGATCTGCTGTTCGATCACCTCGTTGGCGGCGCTCATCGCCGCGAAATCGATGATCCGGGTCGCGAGCTTGTGCCGGTCGGCAGCGGCCAGACCATAGGCGTCGGCCAGCAGGCGCACCTGCGCGATGCGCATTGCGGCATCCGGCAGGCCGTTCATTGCCGCCACATCGTCGTCGTAGAGGTGGGCATTGTTCCAGGCCACTTGCGCCAGCTCGGTCAAAGGATCGACCGGACCGGCCGCTTCCCAGTCGATCAGCGCGACGGGATGGCGATCGCGCGCCACGATGTTCCAGGGCGCCGCATCGCAATGGCCGATGATCCTGCAACCCACGCCGATGTCACGCCCGAACCAGGGTCGCCATGTCGCGTCAGCCGGCGGCTGGAACGTCGCGGTCGCATCGTGCAGCCGGCGGATCATGCGGCCGATCGTGATGATGGCGGTGTCGGTCCACGGCGCCGGGTTTACGATCGCGCCGTCGATATAGGTCAGCGTCTCGCGGCCGTCGGCGGCGAAGCCCGAGCCCACGACCCGCGGTGCGGCGTCGAACCCGACCGCCTCCAGGTGGCGCAGCAGGGCGTGCACCGACGGCGTCCACGGTCCCGTATCGCGCATCACCATGGCGCCGCGACGGACCACCCCCGTTCGCCCGCCGCCGCTCAGCGGGACGTCGGGCTCCGCCATCAGTACGGCTTGTCGCCGGCCACCGTCACGCGGTTGCCGTAGCGCCGATGCGGCCAGTAGTCCCACATGGCGCGGTGCTGGGCGCAGCGATTGTCCCAGAAGGCGATCGAGTTGGGGCGCCAGCGGAAGCGGCACTGGAACAGCGGGTTCTCCATGTGCTCGTAGAGATAGCGCAGGATGCCATCGCTCTCATCGCGCGGGATGCCGTTGATGCGCACGGTGAAGCCGCGGTTGACGTAGAGGCCCTTGCGGCCAGTCACGGGATGCGTGCGCACCACGGGATGCTCGGCGCGCGGATAGGTGGGCTTGTCGGCGACGCCGAGATTGGCGTAGGTGCCGCGATAGACATGCTCGCCGTCATGGATCGCGGTCAGCCCCTCGAGGTAGGCCTTCATGCGGTCCGACAACGCCTCATAGGCGGCATACATGCTGGCGAACAAGGTATCGCCGCCCTCGTCGGGACATTCCTTGATGTAGAGGATGCTGCCCATCGGCGGTTCAGGTTCGCAGGAGACATCGGTGTGCCAGCCTTCGCCGTTGGCGCGCGTCGAGTTCTCGTCGGCCGCCACGATCATCAACTCGGGACGACCGGCCTCGTGCGGTGCCGCGGGGTGCACATGCAGCTCGCCGAAGCGGCGGCCGAAGGCGACGTGCTGGTCCGGCGTCAACGTCTGGTCGCGGAAGAAAATCACCAGGTTCTCGGCCAGCGCGCGATGGATCTCGTCCTGCGTGCGGTTCGACAGTGGTTGCGCCAGATCGACACCATCGATCTCGGCGCCGATGATGGGCGTCAGCTTGCGCACCACGATGCTCTCGTAGGGCGTCGCATCGCGCGCACCCTGCTTGTAGCGGGGGCCGCGGTTGCCGCGCAGGCTGGTGCTCTGCATGGTGTGTCCTCCTATTCGACTTTCAGGCCGGCGGACCGGATGATCTTGCCCCAGCGATCGATCTCGCTGCGGGTAAAACGGCCGAACGCATCGGTCAACGCCACCTCGCGCGGACCGCCGCCCAGCGCATCGAGGCGGGCCTTCACATCGGGTGCCTCGAGAGCCGCAGCGGCATCGCGCGCGATCTGCTCGACGAGCTCGGGCGGCGTCGCGCGTGGCGCGTAGATGCCCGACCATGTCGTCAGCTCGAAGCCCGGCATGCCGGCCTCGGCGCTGGTCGGCACCGAAGGCACCGTGGGATAGCGCGCCGCGTAGGTGACCGCCAGCGCCCGCACCGCATCGCGGTCGACCAACGGCTTGGCGCCGACCACGTCGACCGTCATCAGCGATATACGCCCCTCGGTCAGATCGGGGAACGCCTGCTGGTTGCCCTTGTAGCCGACATGGACGATGTCGACACCGGCCTGCTGGCGGAACATCTCCGAGGCGATGCGCGCGGGCAGGCTGCCGGCACCGAAATGGTGACGCCCGGGCTCCGTCTTCAGGAAGGCGACCAGCTCGACCAGCGAGGTCGGCGGCAGCGCCTTGCTGCTCATCAGGATGAATGGCGACATGCCCAGCCGCATCACCGGCACGAAATCGGCGACCGGATCGTAGGGCAGCTTGTCGTACAGCGCCGGGTTGGCGGCGTGCGTCATCGCCGAGGTGGCGAGCAGGGTGAGGCCGTCAGGCCGGGCGCGCGCCACCAATTCGCAGGCGATCAGGCCGTTGGCGCCGCCGCGGTTGTCGACCACGATCGGCTGGCGCCACATCTGGCTCAGCTTCTCGGCCACGATGCGCGTGGTGACATCGACGGAGCTGCCGGCCGGCAGCGACGTGACGATGGTCACGCGATCCTTCGGAAAGCCCTGCGCCCGCGCCACCCACGGCATCGCCACGACGCCGGCCGCCACGCCGGCGAGCAGATCACGTCGGCGAACATACGAACTGACAGTCTCAGCATTCCGACGCATGGCTTGACCGTTCCTACCCCTCACCTTCCCATGCCTTCATGGGCCCCTTCCTCTCCCCGCTCTCGCGGGGCGAGGAGATTACGCCGATGCGTCGGCGGCGAGCGCGGCGATGGCGCCGCGCATCGAATCCTCGATGCGGCCGCGCGAGGCGGCCTCGGCGCCATCGGCGTCGCCCGCCTCCAGCGCCGCCAGCGCCGCCTGCCATAGCGCCAGCGAACGGCGCCTGCGCTCGACCGACGCCAGCGACAGGCGCGTATAGCGCAGCGTCTGCAGCGACAACGAGATCGCGAGGTCGGCCAGCCGCGCGTTGCCGCAAGCGCGCGCCGACATCAGGCTGGCGCGGAACACCGTCTCGGCATAGGCGGCACCGTCGGGGTCATCGACATGGCGCGCCAGCTCCTCGACCGCGGCGCGGTAGCTGCGCAGCAATTGCGGATCGCGCCGCTCGGCCAGCCGCCGCGAGACGATGGCAAACAGGCCGGCGCGCACCTCGAACGTCTCCGCCACTTCCTGCGCGCTCAGCTGCGTCACCTCGGCGCCGCGCCGGGCATGGATGCGGACCAGGCCTTCCTTCTCGAGCAGCCGCAGCGCCTCGCGGATCGGCCCGCGACTCACCGCGAATTCGGCAGCGAAATCCTGCTCGACCAGCCGTTCACCCGGCGCGTAGGTGCCGTCGATGATGCGATCGCCGATGCGCGCGGCAATCTGCTCGGGCAGCGACAGGGTGAGCCGCGGTGTCGCGCCAAACCAGCGGAAGGCGACGTAGCCGTCGCGCGCCGCCGGCACGGAAGAGCTGGGCAGGTCCCCCACCGGGGTTGCCAGGGCCTCAGAATCCACCTTCATATTGTTAACAATCTTAAAAAACGCACGCGTGGCCGTCAACGGTATCGCGCAAATGCGTGCGACAATCGCCCGCAAAGAGTTGGCTTGACCCCCATCAGGGGCTCGGCTACCTACCGCGACTGTGCAAAGCCGCGTTGCAAAAACAAATGGTGCAACGCAACAAAAGGCACGCACGTCCGCCATTCTCATCACTTTCGTCGCTGTTGGGGACCATACCCGCCGACAGAGACAAAGGAGATGTGACGGCGTCGCGAGAGGAAACAGGCATGAGGCTGGAGACGACGCGTACTGCCGCCACACCGGCCGAGACGTTTCCGCAAATCCTCGCACAGAACGCACGCCAGCGCGGCGACCGGCCGGCGTTTCGCGAGAAGGATTTCGGGATCTGGCAGATCCATACGTGGCGCCAGGTCTACGAAGAGACCCGGGCCTTCGCTGCCGGCCTCGCGTCCCTGGGTTTCGCGCGCGGCGACAAGCTGATCATCGTCGGCGACAACCGGCCCCGTCTCTACTGGGCGATGAACGCGGCGCAGATGCTGGGCGGCATCCCGGTGCCGGTCTATCAGGACTCGGTGGCCAGCGAGATGGCCTACGTCGTCGAACACGCCGATGCGCGCTTCGCGCTGGCCGAGGACCAGGAGCAGATCGACAAGCTGCTCGAGATCCGCGGCCAGGTACCGAACCTGCACACACTGATCTACGAGGACGAGCGCGGCCTGCGCGATTACGAGGGGCTGCTGTCCTACCGCCAGGTCCAGGACAACGGCCGCGCGCTGCAGCAAACCAAGCCCGACTTCCTCGACGCTGAGATCGCGCAGGGCCGCGGCAGCGATCCCTCGGTGATGCTCTATACCTCCGGCACCACAGGGCGGCCCAAGGGCGTGGTGCTGACCTACGACAACCTGCGCAAGAGCGCCGAGAATGCCGCGACGGTCGAAGGTCTCACAGAACGCGACGAGCTGCTCTGCTATCTGCCCATGGCCTGGGTCGGCGACCACATCTTCTCCTATGCCCAGGGGCTGATCACCGGCTTCACGGTCAACTGCCCGGAGTCGGCGGCCACGGTGCAGACCGACCTGCGCGAGATTGGCCCGACCTATTACTTCGCGCCGCCCCGCATTCTGGAGAACATCATCACCAATGTGATGATCCGCATGGAGGACGCCGGCGCCGCCAAGCGCTGGATGTTCCGCACCTTCATGGCGCTGGCGCGCCGCGTCGGCGGCAAGCTGCTCGACGGCAAGCCGGTGGGCCTGGTCGACCGCCTGCTCTACGGCCTGGGCGAGGTGCTGGTGTACGGGCCGCTGAAGAACACGCTGGGCCTGTCGCGCGTGCGCGTGGCCTATACGGCGGGCGAGGCGGTCGGCCCCGACATCTTCAATTTCTACCGCTCGCTCGGCATCAACATGAAGCAGCTGTACGGGCAGACCGAGGCCAGCGTCTTCGTCACCATCCACCCCAACCGCGACGTGCGGCTGGACACGGTCGGCAAGGTCATTCCCGAGGTCGAGCTGCGCATCGCCGACAGCGGCGAGGTGCTGTTCCGCGGCCCCGGCGTGTTCCACGAGTACTACAAGAACCCGGAAGCGACGGCCGAGACCAAGACCGCCGACGGCTGGGTGCATTCGGGTGACGCCGGCTACATCGACGACGATGGCCACCTGCACATCATCGATCGCGCCAAGGATGTCGGCAGGCTGACCGACGGCACGCTGTTTGCGCCCAAGTTCATCGAAAACAAGCTGAAGTTCTTCCCACACATCAACGAGGCGGTGGCGTTCGGCGACAAGCGCGACTTCGTGACGGCGATGATCAACATCGACCTGACCGCGGTCGGCAACTGGGCCGAGCGCCATGACATCGCCTACGCCAGCTACCAGGAGCTGGCGGCGCGGCCCGAGGTCTACGACCTGCTCGCCGAACAGGTGGCCCAGGTCAATCGCGACCTCGCCCAGGATCCACGCATGGCCGGCGCGCAGATCCGGCGCTTCCTGATCCTGCCCAAGCTGCTGGATGCCGACGACGGCGAGCTCACGCGCACCCGCAAGGTGCGGCGCGGCTTCGTCGGTGAACGCTATGCCACGCTGATCGCGGCGCTCTACGACGGCAGGACCACGGTTCATATCCGTACCGAAGTCACCTTCGAGGATGGCCGCAAGGGCATGGTGGAGGGCAACGTCGCAATCCGCGACATGGGCGGCACCGAACCGGCGCCCGTGCGCAAGGCGGCCTGAGCATCATGGCACGCACCTCGCACGCGACCACGGAAGTCCTGCTGTCGATCGAGAACATCTCACTGAGCTTCGGCGGCGTGAAGGCCCTGACCAACATCAGCTTTGACATCCACAAGGGCGAGATCCGCGCCATCATCGGACCCAATGGCGCCGGCAAGTCGTCGATGCTGAACTGCATCAACGGCTTCTATCACCCGCAGGAAGGCCGCATCACCTACAAGGGCGTCACGCGCCGCCAGATGCGCCCGCATGAGGCGGCCGAACAGGGGATCGCCCGCACGTTCCAGAACATCGCCCTGTTCAAGGGCATGTCGACGCTCGACAACATCATGACCGGCCGTAATCTGCGCATGAAGACCGGCCTGCTGGCCCAGGCACTGCACTGGGGGCCGGCGCAGCGCGAGGAGAACGAGCACCGCGCCTTCGTCGAACGCATCATCGATTTCCTCGAGATCCAGCACATCCGCAAGGTGCCGGTCGGCCGCCTGCCCTATGGTTTGCAGAAGCGGGTCGAACTGGGGCGCGCATTGGCGGCCGAGCCGGAGCTGCTGCTGCTCGACGAGCCGATGGCGGGCATGAACCTCGAGGAGAAGCAGGACATGTGCCGCTTCGTGCTCGACGTGAACGACCAGTTCGGCACCACCATCTGCCTGATCGAACACGACATGGGCGTGGTGATGGACATCTCCGATCGGGTCGTGGTGCTCGACTACGGCAAGAAGATCGGCGATGGCACACCGGACGAGGTCAAGGCGAGCCCCGACGTGATCGCCGCCTATCTCGGGACCAGCCACTGACATGAGACTATCGCGCGAACACACCGTCATTGCCGTGCTCTGCGCCGCTCTCGTGGTGTTGATGATGACGCCCTTGCTGCGCGAGGGCGTCCGGTTGCAGGACTGGCTCGAGACCCTGCTCGGCGGCCTGCTGACCGGCGTGCTCTACTCGCTGGTCGCCCTGGGCTTTGTCCTGATCTTCAAAGCCTCGGGTGTCTTCAACTTCGCCCAGGGCGCCATGGTGCTCTTCGCGGCGCTGACCCTGGCGCAGCTGTCCGGGGCCAAGGACGTAGCCGCCGCATCGTTCATCGGCGCCGGCGCCGTCGTCGCGGGCACCGCGGGACTATTGGCATTGGCCGGCTGGCATCAAACGCGCGCAGCGCGGGAGGCGCGGCCACCCGGTGCCCGCCTTCAGGTGTCGGTCGGCCTCGCCTGTGCCGTGCTGGGCGGCGCGCTGGCGGCCGCCTTCAGCGGCCGGGGCTGGCCGATGTGGCTGGCGCTGCCAGCGACCGCCCTCATCATGGTGGCGCTGGCCTACGGCATCGAGCGCCTGGTGCTGCGCCGCCTGGTCAACCAGGAAGGCATCATCCTGTTCATGGCGACCTTGGGCGTCGCCCACTTCATCGACGGCGCCGGCCAGACGATCTGGGGCAGCGACATCTACAAGGTCGATCTCGGGCTGCCGAAGGACCCGATTTTTCTGCTGTCGGACGTCTTCGAGGGCGGCCTTCTGGTCGAGCCGACTGACCTCATCGCCGCCGGCATCGCCGGCGCCCTGGTGATCGGCCTGGCCCTGTTCTTCCAGAAGACGCGGACCGGCCGGGCACTGCGCGCCGTTGCCGACGATCATGCCGCCGCCCAGTCGGTCGGCATTCCGCTGAACCAGATCTGGCTGGTGGTCTGGACGGTCGCCGGCCTGGTGGCGCTGGTCGCCGGCATGATCTGGGGCGCCAAGCTTGGCGTGCAGTTCTCGATTTCGCTGATTGCGCTGAAGGCATTGCCGGTGCTGATCCTGGGCGGCTTCACGTCGGTGCCCGGCGCCATCATCGGCGGTCTCATCATTGGTGCCGGCGAAAAACTGTCGGAAGTCTTTCTCAGCCCGGTGCTGGCCAAGACCTTCGACCTCGCCGGCGGCGGCATCGAGAACTGGTTCGCCTACATGCTGGCCCTGGTCTTCCTGATGGTGCGTCCGCAGGGCCTGTTCGGCGAGCGGATCATCGAGCGGGTCTGAGCGGAGGAATTGCAATCGTGCTGTACCGCGAAGCCGGCCAGTTCAAGACCAGCTACAGCGCCGATCAGGCGATCTTCCCGATCCTGCAGGATCGGCTGTTCGTGTTCGGCCTGATCGTGCTGGCGTTTCTGGTACCCGTGGCGCTCGCCGCCATCGCACCGGGCCTGGCGCAGTACCTCTTCACCGAGGTGCTGATCCCGTTTCTCGTGTTCTCGCTGGCCGCCATCGGGCTGAACATTCTGGTCGGCTATTGCGGCCAGGTCTCGCTGGGCACCGGCGGGTTCATGGCCGTGGGCGCCTACGCCGCCTATAACCTGTGGTTGCGGGTACCGATGGTGAACGACCTCATCATCGTGTTCCTGTTCGGCGGCCTGATGGCCGCCGCGGTCGGCATTCTGTTCGGCCTGCCGTCCCTGCGCATCAAGGGCTTCTATCTCGCCGTCGCCACGCTCGCCGCCCAGTTCTTCCTGGACTGGGTGGTTGCCCGCGTGAAGTGGCTGACCAACTACTCGTCGTCCGGCTCGGTCGCCGTCGGCAACCTGACCGTCTTCGGCATCCCGGTCGAAACGCCGATGGCACGCTACCTCGTGATCCTGGCCGTGGTCGTGGTGCTGACCCTGGTCGCCAAGAACCTGGTACGCGGCCATATCGGCCGCTCGTGGATGGCCATCCGCGACATGGATATCGCGGCCGAGATCATCGGCTTCCGGCCGCTGCGCACCAAGCTGCTGGCCTTCGCCGTGAGCTCCTTCTATGTCGGCGTCGCGGGCGCCATGTACGGCTTCCTGCGGCTGGGCGCCTGGGAACCGCTGGCCTTCGACATCAATCGCTCCTTCGCCATCCTGTTCATGGTGATCATCGGCGGATTGGGCTCGATCCTGGGCAGCTTCCTGGGCGCCGCCTTCATCGTGCTGACGCCGATCATGTTGAACCAGTTGCCCGGCTGGCTGGGCTTGCGCATGTCGACAGCCCTGATCAGCCACCTGGAGTTCATGATCTTCGGCGTAATGATCGTTTTCTTCCTGATCGTCGAGCCGCATGGCCTGGCCCGCCTGTGGGCCATCGCCAAGGAAAAGCTGCGGCTGTGGCCGTTCCCGCACTGAACCGCGGGCAACAACAGTCCGACGGCCCACGTCGGCACCCGGCTTGCTTGTCGCCCCTCGCGGTCGCGGCTGGCGGCCTCAGTTGGGACGCATTACCGTGGCGGCAGGACGGCATCGCCGTCACCGCATGAAGGAGGGACGCAATGAGATGGGGTAAGTTGGCGCTCGCAGGCGCCGCGTTGGTCAGCGGTGCTCTCATCGCCGCCGGACCGGCTTCGGCGCAAAACGAGCAGTTCATTCCCGGCCTCGTTTATCGCACCGGTGCCTATGCGCCCAACGGCACGCCGTGGGCCAATGGCGTTGCCGACTACTACAGCATGATCAACGAGCGCGACGGCGGCATCAACGGCGTGAAGATCGTCTACGAGGAGTGCGAGACGGGCTACGCCACCGACCGCGGCGTGGAATGCTACGAGCGCCTGAAGGGCAAGGGCAGCGGCGCACCCTTCGTCAACCCGCTGTCGACGGGCATCACCTTCGCCCTGATCGAAAAGGCACCGGTCGACAAGATCCCGGTGATCTCGATGGGCTACGGCCGCTCGGAATCGCGCGACGGCAGCATCTTCCCGTGGGTCTTCCCGCTGCTCGGAACCTACTGGTCGGCCGCCGACATCATCGTGCAGCACATCGCCAAGAAGGAAGGCGGCCTGGAGAAGCTGAAGGGCAAGAAGGTCGTGCTGGTCTACCACGACTCGCCCTACGGCAAGGAACCGATCGCGCTGCTGACAGAGCGCGCCAAGATGCACGGCTTCGAGTTCACGCCGTTGCCGGTCACGCATCCCGGCGTCGAGCAGAAGGCGACGTGGCTGCAGATCCGCCAGAGCCGGCCGGACTACGTGCTGCTGTGGGGCTGGGGCGTGATGAACTCGACCTCGATCAAGGAAGCGGCGGCGGTCGGTTTCTCGCGCGAGAAGATGTACGGCGTGTGGTGGTCGGGAGCCGAGCCCGATGTGCGGCCGGCAGAGGACGGCGCCAAAGGCTACAACGCCGCGATGCTGCAGCACGGTGCCGGAAAGTTCGCCGTTCACGACGACATCAAGAAGTTCGTCTACGACAAGGGCAAGGGCGCGACCAAGTGGGACGAGGTCGGCGAGGTCCTCTACAACCGCGGCATGATCAACGCGATGCTCGGCATCGAGGCGTTGCGCATCGCCCAGAAGAAGTTCGGCAACAAGCCGATGACCGGCGAGCAGGCGCGTTGGGGTCTTGAGAACCTCACGCTGAGCGCCGAGGACGTCAAGCGGCTCGGCTTCGAGGGCCTGATCCGTCCGATCAAGGTGTCGTGCGCCGATCACGAAGGCACCCGCGCCGGCCGCATCCAGCAATGGGACGGCAAGGAGTGGAAGGTGGTCTCCGACTGGTACGAGTCGGACGACAAGGTGCTGAAGCCGATGGTCGAGGCCGCGGCGAAGAAGTACGCCGAGGAGAAGAAGATCACCGCGCGCGACTGCTCGAAGGAGAACTGAGCAACGCATTCCCTTCTCCCCGCGCAGGCGGGGAGAAGGTGCCCGAAGGGCGGATGAGGGGCTTCGCGATGTTGAAGCAGATGTCGATGCGTCTTGACGAGACACTCTGTCGGATGAGGGGTGCTGAAGCCCCTCACCTCCCATCGCTGACGCGATGGGCCCCTCCTCTCCCCGCCTTCGCGGGGAGAGGGGTATGACCGTCGCCCAAACATCGCCGGCCGCCGACACCGCGACACCGATCCTGTCGGTCAACAATGTCGAGGTAATCTACAACCACGTCATCCTGGTGCTGAAGGGCGTGTCGCTGCAGGTGCCGGAAGGCGGCATCGTCGCGCTGCTGGGTGGCAACGGCGCCGGCAAGTCGACAACGCTCAAGACCATCTCCTGCCTGCTGAAGGCCGAACGCGGCGACGTCACCAAGGGCAGCGTGCTCTACCGCGGCGAGCGGGTCGATGATCTGACGCCCAACGAGCTGGTACGCCGCGGCGTCATCCAGGTCATGGAAGGACGCCACTGCTTCGGCCACCTGACGGTCGAGGAGAACCTGCTGACCGGTGCCTTCATCCACGGCAGCAATCGACGCCAGATCGCCGATGACCTGGAGAAGGTCTACCACTATTTCCCGCGGCTGAAGACGCGCCGCAGCAGCCAGGCTGGCTACACCTCGGGCGGCGAGCAACAGATGACGGCGATCGGCCGCGCGCTGATGAGCCGGCCACGCACCATCTTGCTGGATGAGCCGTCCATGGGGCTGGCCCCGCAGCTGGTCGAGGAAATCTTCGAGATCGTGCAGCGGCTGAACGCCGAGCAGGGCGTGTCAATCCTGCTGGCCGAACAGAACACCAATGTCGCGCTGCGCTTCGCGCACTACGGCTACATCCTGGAAAACGGCCGCGTCGTGCTGGACGGCGATGCAACCGCCTTGCGCGAAAACGAGGACGTCAAGGAATTCTATCTCGGCATGGCGGGCGAAGGCCGTCGCAGCTTCAAGGACGTCAAGCACTACCGCCGCCGCAAGCGCTGGCTGTAACGCCGGGACCGCGGTCGTCCGCGCCCGCATTCGCTCGTAACAAAGCGAAGAGCGAAATATTCGGCGCTATCGTGCCGATGCCGGCGTGGACGCCCGCGGTCCGAAGACCTACCCGCGTCGCATCATCCCCATCACCAGGCTGATGATGAACAGCACCAGGAAGATGATGAACAGGATGCGCGCGATGTCGGTGGCCGCGGCGGCGATACCGCCGAAGCCGAACAGGGCGGCAACCAGTGCGATCACAAAGAAAACGACAGCCCATCTCAGCATGAAGACCTCCTCCGGACAGCGCCTCACCAGCGGCGTTGCCGCATCTGCACCACCAGCAGGGCGATCAGCGCGCCGACCAGATAGGCGCAGCCGATGATCAGCGATGCGTAGACAGGGCCGAGCCCCTCCGCGATCGCCAGGAACGCGGCGGCGGTCAGGAAGCCCAGGCCGACAACCGCCAGGATGAGGATCAGGACGTAGCAGCAGATCCGCGCCGCCGTGCGGCGCGCCATCACCGCGGCCATGGCCAGCCCATAGAGGCCGGCCGATCGGGCGAAGGTCAGCAGCATGGCTGCCGCCGCTCAGCGGCGATGCAGCAGCAGCGACAGCAGGCAGCCGACACCGACGGCGATGGCGATCGATGTCAGCGGCCGTTCGCGGATCGTATCCTCCAGCCGCTCAGTATTTTCGCGCGCCGTCGCTTTGACCTGCGAAACGGCGGCATGCGCCGAGTCGCTGGCCATGTCGCGCACGTCGCGGCCGAAACCGTCGACAAACGCCGACGCCTGGGCGAGGAAATCGCGCGCCCTGTCGCCCACGGCCCGTACCGCGTCGCCGCCTTCCGATTTGGCCGAGGCCTCGATCGAGGACGCAAGCTGCGCCAGCTGCTTTTTCAGTGCCGCCACCTCTGCGGTGAAATCGTCCGCCGCAGCACTCCTGCGCATCGCCATCGCGTCCTCCTCCGAATACCTGCCTGCCAACCGGGCGTTGCCGCTTCCGCCCGGCGATAACGGCCCGGCAACGCCATGGTTCCGTCGATCGGCTTGCATCGCGCCGCACCGGCGTGCTGAATCGGACCATAATCGTCTTGCCGCAGCCGCGGCCTCGCCGAGGAAACGCCATGTCCGAGCATTATGATTCGCTGGAAACACGTTCGGCCGACGAGCGTGAGAAGGCGCTGGCCGCCGCGCTGCCAGCGCAGCTCGCGCATGCCAAGGCCAACGCCCCGTTCTTCGGCGAGTGGCTCAAGGACGTCGACCCGGCCGCAGTGACCAGTCGCGCGGCGCTGGCCAAGCTGCCGGTGCTGCGCAAGACCAACCTCGGCGCGGTGCAGAAGAAAAACCCGCCGATGGGCGGTCTGCTGGGCGTGCCCCTGTCGCAGGCGCTGCACATCTTCATGTCGCCGGGCCCGATCTTCGAGATCGACACCGCCGAAAAGGACTATTTCCGCGGCGCGCGCGCCATGTACGCCGCCGGCTTCCGCGCCGGCGACATCGTGCACAACACCTTCTCGTACCACATGACGCCGGCCGGCATCATGATGGAGACGGCGGCCCGGGCGCTGGGTTGCGTCGTGGTGCCCGGCGGCGTCGGCCAGACCGAGCTGCAGCTTGACGCCATCGAGGCCATCCGGCCGGCCGGCTATGTCGGCACGCCGTCGTTCCTGAAGATCCTGCTGGAGAAGGGTGCCGAGCTGGGCAAGGACGTCTCGTCCCTCAAGAAGGCCTTCGTCGGCGCCGAGGCGTTGCCGCCGTCGCTGCGCCAGATGTTCCAGGACCGCGGTGTGAGGACCCAGCAGAGCTATGGCACCGCCGATCTCGGCACCATCGCCTACGAGTCCAAGGCGCTGGAAGGCATGATCGTCGACGAGGGTGTGATCGTGGAGATCGTGCGGCCGGGCACCGGCGATCCGGTACCCGAGGGCGAGGTCGGCGAGGTTGTGGTGACGACCTTCAGCAAGGCCTACCCGCTGGTGCGCTTCGGCACCGGCGACATGTCGGCAGTGCTGTCCGGCACGAGCCCGTGCGGCCGCACCAACATGCGCATCAAGGGCTGGATGGGACGCGCCGACCAGCGCACCAAGGTCAAGGGCATGTTCGTCGATCCCGAGCAGATCGCCGTGATCGCCAAGCGCCACCCCGAGCTCGGCCGCCTGCGCCTGGTGATCGACTGGGTCGACCAGCAGGATGTGATGACCTTGAAGGCCGAGCTGGCAGGCGGTTCGGCCGATCTCGCCAAGACGATCGAGGGGACGGTCCAGAACATCTGCAAGGTGCGCGGCAAGGTCGAGTTCGCGGCGCCCGGCAGCCTGCCCAACGACGGCAAGGTCATCGACGACGTGCGCAAGTACACGTAAGGCCAAGCGTCCGAACTGCTGCTGGTGACGGGTCGGACCGCATCGCTCCAGCGACGCACCGGCGCGCAGCGCCGGCTCAAGAGTCATGAGCGCCGCTGGAGCGGCGCGGTCCCAGCCATCATCAGCAACCTCTTTTCACTGAACCAAACACCGCGAGGCCGTTCGTTGCGCTCAGCACGACTGCCGAGGTGAAAAACGCATCCCTCCCGCCATGTGAAACAACCGCGCGGCGCGCGCGTTGCGGTGCCGCCAGGCGTCGGTCACGTTGCCATCACGCACAGGCGCACAATCGCCCTGTGAGGAGCTGCGATGACCAACGTATCCGGCCGAACAGCGTTCATCACCGGCGGCGCGAACGGGATCGGGCTTGGAATCGCCCGTGCCTTCGCCAAGGCCGGCGCCCGGCTGGCGCTGGTCGACCAGGACGAGGAAGCCCTGGCGCGCGCCAGGACGGAGCTCGCCGCCACCACCGAGGTGGAGACCGTGGTTCTCGACGTGCGTGATCGCGCCGCGTTTACCGGCGTCGCCGACCGGATCGAGGCCCGGCTGGGTCCGGTCTCGCTGGTCGTCAACAATGCCGGCGTGGCCGGCGGCGCGCCCGCGCCCAAGCTGACCTACGAGCTGTGGGACTGGGGATTGGGCATCAACCTCGACGGCGTGGTGAACGGCGTGCAGACCTTCCTGTCGCGCATGGTCGAGCGCGGTGCGGGCGGGCACATCGTCAACACG
>DATEIF010000502.1:0-4100 GCA_035279205.1 Vineibacter sp. | reverse complement strand
TCGGCGGTGTCGCGCGCCGGATCGCTGATGTGCGTGGTGTTGGCGCCGCCCTGCAGCGCCGACTGTTGTGCCGCGCCGGCGCTGGTCGGCACCACGCTGCTGTCGATGTTGGGGCTGTTCAGCAACTGCTGGATCGCTTTGTCGACGCTGTCGCCATCGTTGGGATCGGCGTTGTAGTCGCCGACGATGACAAAGCGCGCATCCGCTGCCAGGCCGCCGGTGCCGCCGTGGTCGTCGTAGATGTAGTCGCTGGCGCCCGGCGTCACGTAGTCGTGCCAGAAGCGGATTTCGTCGGCGTTGCGCAGGCCGTTGCGGTCCTCCGGGCCGTCGAACACCGGCGGCGTCGGGTGCGCCGCCAGGATGTGCACGACCTCGCCGTTCACCGTGACCGGGATGTCCCAGTGGCTCTTGGACGACAGCGGCAGGGCCGCGAGCTCCTGCGGTGAATACCAGTCGTGCGGCTGCGGGGTGCTCGCATCGTCGGGCAGCCGCGCGCCGGGCATGTCCTTCCACAGGAAGTTCTGGAACGTGCGCACGTTGGCGGCATCGATGGGATAGCGCGAATAGACCACCATGCCGAACTGGCCGGGGAAGGCGCCGAAGCCCAGCGCATCGTCGCCATAGCCCGGCGCGCCCGGCGTCGTCACCGCCACGCCGTTGTTGTTGAGGTCGAACCCCGAGGCGATGCCGGTGTTGGAGGGCGCGATGTAGACGTAGGGGAAGTCGAGTGGCGCTGCGCCGTTCTGCGACACTGACAGATAGTTCTGCTCAAACAGCGAGGCGGCGAGCGAGCTGCCGCCGGGGCCGCGGTTGTCGAAATCGAACTCGTTGACCAGAACGATGTCAGGCGCCGCGCGCTGGATGATCTCGGCCACCGCCCGCGCCTGGGCGTTGTCGGGTGTGCTGAGGTCGCTGATCAGACCGCCTTCGGTCGCGCGGTTGAGCGATGCGTTGAACGTGGCGACGCGAAGGTCGGTGCTCATCGTCGGATCTCTCCCCATCGTGGTGCCTGGGGCGAGGATCGCGACAAAGCTTAACCGTGGCGTGACCAACCCTTGACGCAAGCATGACTGTGGACAAGGCGCTGATCCCTTCTCCCCGCGCAGGCGGGGAGAAGGGCATACTCACAGAATGGTGACTGCAGGCGCATGAACTGTGTATCGATGGCATCATCGCCATCGGCCATATCGGTGCTGAACAGGAGTACGTTGATTGAATGCCGTGGTTTGATGCTGCCGGACGGTTCTCGCCTTTCAAGCTCGCCGTCTTCATCCTTCTCTTCGTACCGGCAATCGTGATCGCGCAGCGCTACGCCAGCGGCGCGCTGGGGCCGCGCGCGCTCAACGAGGCGATCCACCAGGTCGGCAACTGGACCCTGAAGCTGATCCTGATCTCGCTCGCCATCACGCCGGGCCGCCGCCTGCTGCGCTGGCCGCGCCTGATGCAGGTGCGTCGCATGGTCGGCGTCGCCGCCTTCGCCTATGCCGCGATGCATCTGCTGCTCTACATCGCCGACGAGTCGCTGGACCTGCGCAAGGTGGCGCTGGAGATCGTGTCGCGGATCTACCTCGCCATCGGCTTCGTGTCGCTGCTGGTGCTGACCGCGATGGCCATCACGTCGACCGACGGCATGGTGCGCCGCCTGGGCGGCCGGCGCTGGCGGCGCCTGCACCAGCTGGTCTACGCCGCGGCACTGCTGTCGGTGGTGCACTTCTTCATGCAAACCAAGTTCAACGTGAACGAGCCCTGGATCATGGCCGGCCTGTTCGCGTGGCTGATGGCCTATCGCGCCGTGGTCTGGCGCGGCTGGTGGGAAGGCCGCCTGGCCGACTGGTGGCCGCTGCTGCTGGCACTGCTGGCTGCCGGTGGCACCGCGATCGGCGAGGCCATCTACTACTGGATCAAGCGTGGTGTCGATCCGACGCTGGTGCTTGCCGCCAACCTGACGTTCGACCCCAGCATCCGGCCGGCCTGGATCGTTCTGGCAATCTGTCTTGCCGTCGCCGTCGCCAGCGCCATGGCAGGTCGTTTCAATGCGGCCGGCTCTGTTGCGCGTCAGCCCGCCGTCATCCTGGCGCCGCGTCGCATCAATTCGAAGTGATGCAGCTTGTTGTCAGGTGCGCTTCCTACATACCCGCCGGTCACGGGAATGAAGCGAGCCTGCAATGCGACGGCAATCGGTCTGGGTAGGCATTGTCCTGGTGCTGGTATCGGTCGCGCTCGCCGCGCCGCCAGGGTGGGCCGCTGGCAACGATGCGCCCGCACGTTACACCACGGTGCCGGTGGTCCGCGGTGACGTCGAGGACGTCGTCACCGCACTCGGATCGCTGCAGCCTTCGGCCTATGTCGATGTCGGCGCGCAGGTGTCAGGGCAATTGCAGGCGATCGATGTCGCCGTCGGCGACCGGGTGAGCCAGGGCCAGCTGCTGGCCGAGATCGACGCCACTCTGTACCAGGCCAAGGTCACCGCCGACCACGCGGTGCTGGAAAACCTCGAGGCGCAGGTGCTGCTCAAGGCGGCCGGCCGGCGCCAGCTGGAGCGGCAGCTCGAACGCCAGAAGGAAATGCTGCCGGCGCGCGCCACCAGCCAGGAGGCCTACGACGCCGTCGTCACCGCGCTGGAGCAGAACAGCGCCGAGATGGTGGCGTTGCGGGCGCAGATGCGCCAGACGCAGGCCAATCTCGAGGCCGACGAGGCCAGCCTGCGCTACACCCGGATCTACGCGCCGATGGCCGGCACGGTGGTGTCGCTGACGGCGCGCCAGGGCCAGACGCTCAACGCCACCCAGGCGGCGCCGGTCATCCTGCGCATCGCCGACCTCGACACGATGACCGTGTGGACGCAGGTGTCGGAGGCCGACATTCCCAAGCTCACCGAGGGCATGGATGCCTACTTCACCACTCTGGGCCGGCCCAACCGGCGCTGGAGCGGCAAGCTGCGCCAGATCCTGCCGACGCCCGATATCGTCAACAACGTCGTGCTCTACAACGCGCTGTTCGACGTCGACAACCACGACAAGGCGCTGCTGCCGCACATGAGCGCCCAGGTCTTCTTCCGTGCCCAGCGCGCCCACGACGTGCTGGTGGTGCCGGCCGCCGCCGTGCGCATGCCGGATGATCCCGGCGCCAGCGATGCCATGATCGAGGTCCTGCAGGACGGCAAACGCGTACAGCGCCATGTCGAGGTCGGCGTCAACAACCGCATGACGGCTGAGATCAAGTCAGGCCTGACGCAAGGCGAGCTGGTGGTGGTTCCCGACACGACAGCCGACACGGCGCACGACGCCGGTTCGACCTTCCGCTTCAAGTGGCCGCGGCTGTGAGACCTTTTTTCCTCCCCAACGAAGTTGGGGAGGTGCCCCGAAGGGGCGGAGGGGAGCCGTGGTGATCTCAGTAACGAAGACCATGTCGGCTCCCAATCCGGCCTTCGGCCACCTTCCCCACTTCATGGGGAAGGGAAGACCAACGGCGGACCCATCATGACCGACTCACTCGAACAGCCGCTGATCGAACTGTGCGACGTGCGCAAGCAGTTCGTGCGCGGCGCGGTGGTCATCGATGTCCTGAAGGGCGTGAGCCTGTCGATCCGCGCCGGCGAGTTCGTCGCCATCATGGGCGCCTCGGGCTCCGGCAAGTCGACCCTGATGAACATCCTGGGTTGCCTCGACCGGCCGACATCCGGCAGCTACCGCTTTGCTGGCCGCGAGGTCGCGGCACTCGACGCCGACGGCCGCGCGATGCTGCGCCGCGAGGCGCTGGGCTTCATCTTCCAGCAGTACAACCTGCTGGCCACGGCGACGGCGGCCGAGAATGTCGAGATCCCGGCGATCTATGCCGGCCTGTCGCGGCGTGAGCGCGGCGAACGCGCTGGCGCGCTCCTGGAGACGCTCGGGCTGGGGACGCGCGGCGATCATCGCCCGCACCAGCTGTCGGGCGGCGAGCAGCAGCGCGTCAGCATCGCGCGCGCCCTGATGAACGGCGGCAAGGTGATCCTGGCCGACGAGCCGACCGGCGCGCTCGACAGCCGCAACGGCGCCGAGGTGTTGGCGCAGCTCGAGCGCCTGCATCGCGCCGGCCATACGGTGGTGCTGATCACCCAC
>DATEIF010000501.1:0-24115 GCA_035279205.1 Vineibacter sp. | reverse complement strand
TGGGATCACCTCGATCTGCACGACGCCGCGCGTGTCGCCCTGCAGGCCCTGCCGTCCGCCAACATAGACGCCGGGCGCGATGTAGCGCCCGCCTTCCACGGTGGCGCTGCTGACGCCCTCGGACTTGCCGGTGCCGTTTTGTCCGCCGGCACCGATGCCCAATCGATCCAGCCCCAGGGCCTGCCGCACCGAATCGATGCCGCCGCCACCGCCCGAGCCGGTCAGCTCCGCCACCGCCTGCGCGATCTGTGCGAGCTGCGAGGGACCGAGTTCTGCCGCGCCCTTGCCGAACAGGAACTGCGCCAGGATCTCGTCCTGCGGCAACTGAGGGGTCGAGCTCAGCACGATCTTGGGATCGGTCGCGGGCCCGGTCACCTTGATCTCGATGGTCACGTTGCCGCTGCGCGATGCGGCGACGAAATCGATCATCGGCAGGATGCGGTCCGCCGTGACAAGGCTGACCGTGCCGCGCGTGAAGTTCAAGGTCCGGCCGAGGATCGACAGCGTGCCGCGCCGCAACCGCAGGCCACCGATCACGGCCGGGTTTGCGCTGGTGCCCGTCACCGCGAGGTCTCCGGCGACCTCGGCGTCCAAACCCTTGCCCCGGACGAAGATGGCTTGCGGCGCTTTGATCTGCAGGTCGAGCGCGATGGGCTTTGACGGCGCAGCCGCGGCGGTCTGCTTGGGCGCACCCTTGCCGATCTCCCTGACGGGCACAGCGGGCACAGCCTTGGCCGCGCCGCCCATGGCAGCGCTTATTTCGGCGCGGTCGATCTGGATCGGCCCCTGCACCGTCAGGCCTTCGGCGAGCGAGCCGAAGATGTGCAGCGAGGTCGTGACTTCGGCCAGCAGATCCCGCCGCCCGACCACCCGGGCGCGCCGCGTCTCGATGCGCAGGTCGAGCGGCAGCGTCATCTTGGGGTCCAGGCGCACGTCGCCGCTGGCCGAGATCTCGCCCTTGCCCACCGCAGGGAAGTTGAACCGCTCGATGATCACACGATCATCGGCCAGCCGAATGAGGCCCGTACCCTGTGACAGCACGAGTCCCTGGGACGGCATCGCGAGCTTCAGGCCTTCCAGGCGCACTGAGCCCGAGCCGCTGGGCCGACCGCTGCGGCTGGCAATGGTCACATCGACAATGGCATTCCCGCCCAGCTGCTGGATGTCCGGACCGGCGAGGCTGGCGAACATCGCAAGGTCGACCGGTCCCTTGATCGCAATGCGCGCGTCGGGTGTCCCGCCTTGGGCAGGCAATTGCGCCGCGACGTTGAATGCCAGGTTGCTGGCGCCGGCGGTGAGTTGCGCCTCGACCGTGGCCTGCCGGTTGCGCATCGCCGCCTTGCCGGTCAGCGACGCCGCCGGGATCGTGGCCGTGGCGATGCTGCGCATCTTCGCGTCGCGTACCGCGTAGGTCGCCTCGACGTCGGGGTTCGCGCTCGCACCACGCACGCGGACCTGGGCCTGCAGAGCGCCGCTCGTCTGCAGGTCGGCGCCGGCCAGGGCCGCGAGTTCGGCCAGGGGCAGGGCGGTGATATCGACCGACAGGTCGCTGTTGCGGGGATCGAACGTACCGCCGGCCCGGATCTGGCCGCCGGCAAAATCCAGCCGCGTCGGATCGATGACAGTACGGCCGCCGGTCTGACGGATCTGCGTGTGTTGCGCCAACGAGAGCGTACGGCCACCGCGTGTCGCTTTCAGGCTGTCGATGTCCAGGATTGTCTCATCGCCGTTCAACCGCGCCTTGATCGCCGTGCTGGCCTGCAGGCCGGTGCCGGCAACGTCGACCGTGGCCGCAATCGCCGTGCGATCGCCGTTGGCCTTGAGCGACACGGTGCTGACCTCCGCGACACCGCGCAGCGCGCTCGCCGCAACCGTGGCGTCGAACGCCGTGCGGCCCAGAGGATCGGTGATGGTGGCATCGCCGTTCAGCGTCCCGACGCCGAGCGTGCCGGCCGCCAGGTTCGTGCCCCGCAAGGCGAGCTTCATGCGACCGTCGTTCGCCGCCGCATCAGGCTCGACGGTGAGCTCCAGCCGGCCGCCCAGAGGCTGGCCAGCGAACGCACTGAGATCCCTGAGGTCCTCGACGACCAAGCGGGCCGTACCGGAGGCCGTCGTCCGATCCATCAGCAGATCGCGGACCGACAGGTTTACCTTGCCGAGCGAGGCCTCGAACGTCGGGATCGACAGGCGTTGGCCAGCCGTCGCCGTCATCTGGCCCGTGGCGCGCAACGGCCGGTCGCCGGTGGCGCCGTCGAGTTGCAGCGTTCCGTCCAGGCCATCCTGCCGCAGCACGACATTGGCATCGAGGTCGAGACGCTCGACCGTCGTGCCTTCCAGCTTGGCTTGCGCGAGCTGCGCTTTCAGCCGCACCGCGCGACGCTCATCGCCGGCGTCAACGTGAATGTCGCTGCGCAGGCTGCCGGTGAAGCGTGGATCGATGGCTTCGAGCTTCGGCAGGGCAATCGCAACGTCGAGGATGCCGGTGGCGCCGCGGCCGGTGCCGTTGCCCCTGATCGACAGTGCGTCCGACTCGACGGCCGTCTGCTCGAGACGCCAGTTGCCGCTCCGCTGATCGAACGTGCCGTTTGCCGTCAGGCGCACAACAGGTGTCAGCAGCGCCGGCGGCACATTCGGCACGACGGCATCACGCAGGTTGGCGTCGACCGCGAACGTCTGTGCCTCGAGTGTGCCGCTGACGCGCGCATTCAACCGTGCCACGCCGCTCATGGGCTGGCCGGCGAGGGCCGCCAGCGTCTTGAGGTCGGGAACATCCAGCGTCGCGGTCGCATCGATGCGTTTGTCGGCTGCCATGGCGCCCGATGCGGTCGCATTGGCCAGCGAGGACGTCAGGTTGAACGCGGCCAGGCGCATCGCGCCCGCGGCGTTACGCTCGCCGCTTGCCGTGATGCGCAGATCGTTCACGGTCGCGTCCGTGCCGTTGGCCGGCTGCCACGTAACAGAGTCGACACTGCCTTCGATGCCACCGCGCAACGCTGGTCCGGCCGACAGATTGGCCCCCTGAACCGAGGCCTTCAGATCGACGCCCTTGATGGTTCCGGGTGCGACCTTGAGTTCCGCTGCCTTGAGCGCCAACGTGCCATCGAGTGCCTTCAGCGTGCCGCTGGCCTGCATCTCCAGCTGCAGTCCCTGCCAGCCGGCACCGGGCATGATGGCGGCCAGCATCGCGGGATCACCGCCGGTTGCCACCACGCGCAGTTGCAATCGCTCGTCGTCCGGGTTGTACGTCCCGCTGGCCGTGGCATCTAAAGGCGCGCTCGTCACCCGCACGCTGCGGACATCGATGCTGCCGGCCGGCGCCAGCAGGACATCGGCGTCGATCTTCACCGGACGGGCGAGGGCTGCCGACCAGACAGGATCGGGAAGTTGGCCGCCCTGCAGCTCGAGCGCCACGGTTACCAGGCGCCCGGCCGTGTCGGACCGCATGTTGCCCGAGCCGTTGACGCGCAGCGCATCGCCGGCTTCGAACGTGACATCACCCTGGGCGCTGGTGCGCGAACCTTCGACCTTGAACTTGCCCGCGGTGCGCGCCAGGTCAGGCCGTCCCAGCATGAAGGCCACGACGCCGCCCTGACCTTCGTCGAAATCGCCCTCGGCCGTTCCCACACCGCGCGTTTCATCGTAGCCCGACCGCAGTGACAGGCGCCCCTGGCCGTCGCTGCGCGTCGCCGTCAGCTGCAGGTTGTTGCCGCCCACGGTGCCATGGATGCGGGCCGCGCCCTCGATGTGCCAGCGCGACTCGACGCCCATCAACGGGGCACCGAGACGCAACTCGTCAACCACCAGCGCGCCCACGGTGATACGCACGGGCAGTCCGCCACTGCCGCTGGACGTCGATTCCTGTGTCGGCGGTGGCGTCGATGGCGGTTCCGGCGGCCGTCGCACATCGATGCGCGCCGCCCGGATGGTCGCGACATCGACATGACCGCTCAGCAAGGGCAGGAACGACCACGACACCTGCGCGTCGTCGACTGTCAGCCACGTTCCCTTGGCATCGGCCATCTCGACTTTGGCCAGGCGCAGTTTCGTCGGGAAGAACCCGGACGGCCCCTCGATGCGCAGGGTGCTATCAGGCGTCGAGGCGACCTTCGACACCATGTCGAACAGCGAGCGCTGACCGACGCCGGTCTGCAGCGCTGCGAACAACAGGACGAGGACGCCGACCACACCGGCGGCGGTGCGGACCAGGATACGACGCAGACGCATCAGAAAGCCTGCCCGATGCTGATATAAATGCCGAACCAGGAATCGCCTGGTCGGCGGTTGAGCGGTGTGGCGACGTCGGCGCGGATCGGGCCGAAGTCGCTGTAGTAGCGCACACCCACGCCGGCGCCGATGCGTGGGGAATCTCCCTTGCCGGGCAGGGCCCCGGCATACGCCGTGCCGGCATCGACGAACGCCACGGCCCCGAATGTCTCGGTCAACCGCTGGCGGACCTCGACGCTGCCCTCGACGACACTCTGTCCACCCACCGGGTCGCGGTCACGGTCGCGCGGTCCGGCGCTTTGATAGGCGAAGCCGCGCACCGACCCGCCGCCGCCGGCATAGAACCGCTTGTCAGGTGGAACGGCATCCTTGCGGGCGCCGGGCATGCTGCCCACCGACGCTCTTAACGCGAGGACCGTCTTTCCGTTGCCTGCCACATCGAAATAGGTGCTGCCTGTGGCCCGCATTTTGACGAACGGCTTGGCAATGTCGCGCAGCTGGAAATAAGGAATGACGTCGAGGGTCAGCCGATAGCCGCGTGTCGGATCGAGCAGATCGTCGGACCGGTCCAGGGTTGCACCGACCGGCAGGCCGAGCAGCCAATACGTTTTGCGCCCGAGCTCATCGGTTTCCACGATCTCGCTTTCGAACGACACGCCGCCGCGGACCACGAGGCCTTTGTTGACCAGGCGTTCGATCCCACCACTCACCAGCGCCGACCGACGGCGATAAGCGTCTGTGATCTCGCGGAGAATACCGCCCTGCAGATTCAGCGACTGGTCCAGGCGCAGGAAGTCGGGCTTGCGGTACTGGACAGCCAAGGCGAAGCCGGTATCGACCAGCTTGCGTTGGACCAGTCCTGTTGCCTCGGCCGACACGCGCAGCGAGTCGGCCTCGCCGGATAGATTGCGGTGGAGCCAGTAAGCGCGCAGCCCGGCACCCTCCGACGTCGCATAGCTGACGGAGAAGCCGATTGTGCGCGGCAGCCGCTCGACCACCTCAACGTCGATCGGCAATTGCCCCTGTGCGTCCAGTTCCTTGCCGCGAACGATGTTGATGCTGCCGAAAATGCCCAGTTCGGTCATCCGCGCACGCAGATCGTCGATCCGATCGGGATGGTACGGCTCGCCCGGCCGGAACGGCACGCGCCGTTCCAGGAGGCCGGCATCGGTGCGTTGCAGGCCGCGGAACGTGACCGGTCCCATGGACACCGCGGGGCCAGGCTCGACCTGCCACGTGATGCGCGCCGTCTGCGTGTCGTGATCGACGATGACATCGCGCTTGGCGATGCGGGCCAACGCATAGCCCTGGCGCTGAAGCTGGTTCAGCAATTCCTCGTCGGTCGCCAGGATCTTCGCCGCCGCTGCCGGCTGGCCGACCGAGATGGGAAACTTGTCGCGCTCAAGAGTGGGGGGCGGCGATCCGGACAGAACGACGTCGATGCTCTTGACGGTGAAGTGCGGACCGGTCTCGACAGCCACCTCGACCGGCACATCGGCACCCGCCGGCAAGGCGTCGATGGCATCGAGCGCCGCCGGATCATCGACATTGCGTCCGGCGGCCTGCGCCGAGACGCGGTAGGCATAGTAGCCCTGGGCGCGCAGCGTCTTGATCACCAGGTCGCGCTGGCCCTGTGCCCGCTGCAGGATCGTGACGGCTGTTGCCCCGCCGGTCTGCGCCTCGACATCGGCTTTGACCAGCTTGTCCAATTCCTCTTGCAGCGCCGTATCGCCGCTGAGTTTCACTGTCACCACGGCCTTGCCGTGCTGTGCCGGTGCAGGCTCCGGCGGCATCGCCGCAGGTGGGGCCGCCGGCGGCGGCGCATCGGGCGCCTGCGCCACGGCGGCCACGGCAGCCAGCAGCAACGCAACGGCACCCGCCGGAGGACCTAGCCTCCGGGACAAGGCGACCGACCGGAGCCGTGCCAATGGACCGAGTTTATCCAGCATTCCAATGAAACCGTACCTCAGATCGCGCCCAATGACACAGCACGGGCGCGCGGCCGTTCGCGTGTCGGTCCCAACCCATGACGTCGGCCCTCATGTCATTACAGCAAGAGTGCAGTGCGTGCACGGTTCATCCGTCATTGCCGGACGCGCCATAGTGCATGATAGTGACGACAACCGGCCGGTCCGGTGAACCCTTTGTCGAAAATCTCAGGGGCCTGAAACGTGCGCCTGCCTTTGCGTTTGCATCGTCGTGAAATCATATCGGCCAGCCGATGCATGGGCGGTTGCTGCATCACCCTGGCGCTGGCGGCCATGCTGGCGGCGTGCGGTTTTGAGCCGATGTATGCCGAGCGCACCGGCACGCCGGCGGCCGGCCAGTCGGCGCAGGGCGGTGTGCAGACCGACATGTTCAGCACGCGCGTCGCCACCATTCAGGATCGCGTGGGCCAGATGCTGCGCAATCAGCTGATCGATCGGCTCAACCCGCAGGGTGAGCCGGCGGAGCCGATCTACTATCTCTCGGTCCGGCTGCACGAGCAGAAGGACTCGGTGCTGACGCGCAGCGACGAGTTCTCGACCGCGACCAACCTGCGGCTGAGCGCCGATTACGATGTGCGCGATCCGCAGGGCAATCTGCTGACCACCGGCTACAGTCGTGCCATCACCCGCTACAACACGCTGCAGTCGCAATACGCCACCATCACCGCCGAGGACAGCGCGCGCGATCGTGCCTCCCGGCAGATCGCCGATGATATCCGCACCAAGCTCGCGGTGTTCTACGCCCACCGCCGCGGTCTCTGATCATGCCGGGGCGCCGTTGAGCCATGGATATCAAGGCGGCCCAGTCTGAATCGTTCGTCGCCGGCTATCTGCGCAAGCCGGACCCGGCGCTGCGCGTCGCGCTGATCTACGGCAACGACGAGGGCATGGTCGCCGAGCGCGGCCGGACGCTGGCGCAGTCGATCTGCCCCGATCTCACCGACGCATTCCGCGTGGTCGAGCTGACGGGTGCGCAGGTCAAGGACGACACCGCGCGACTCGCCGATGAATTCCAGTCGCTGTCGCTGATCGGTGGTCGGCGCGTAGTGCGCGTGCGGCCGGCCGGCGATGAATCGACCACTGCGGTCGAGGTCGTGTTCGAGGCCGGCGCGGGCGATGCGCTGATCGTGCTGGAGGCGGGCAACCTGTCGCCATCGTCGACCCTGCGCCGACTGGTGGCCGGCGCCGGCGCCGGCGCCGCCATCGCCTGCTTCGAGGATGGCGAGCGCGCGCTGGAGGGCCTGATCGAATCGGTGTTGAGCGATGCCGGGCTGCGCGCCGACAACGATGCGCGCGACTACCTCATCGACAATCTCGGCAGCGACCGTGGCCTGTCGCGCAGCGAGCTGCAGAAGCTGGCGCTCTACAAGGGCATTGCCAAGAGCGACGCACCGGCCGCCGACCGCACCGTGACCGTCAACGATGCCATGGCGGTGATCGGTGACAGCGCCGCCATTGGCCTCGATGATGCGGTCTATGCTGCTTTCGACGGTGATCCCGGCGCGCTGGACCGTGCGTTGGACCGCGTCTTCGCCGAAGGCATGGCGCCGGCGGCCGCGGTCCGGGCGCTGCAGCGTCACACCGACATGCTGCACCGGCTGGCCGGTGCCGTCGAAGGCGGCGCGCGCCCCGATGACGCGATCGCGCGCCTGCGACCGCCGCCGCACTTCAGCCGGCGCGCGGCCTTGCAGCGTCAGGCCCGCATCTGGCCGTCCCGGCGCCTCGGCGATCTGGTCGACCTGCTGCTCGAGGCCGACATGCAGTGCAAGACCACCGGCCTGCCCGACGAGGCGATCCTGCGCCGCGCCGCATTGCGCATCGCCCAGGGTGCGCGCGCCCTGGCCAAGACGCCCGCCCGTCGATGACGATCGGGGAGACAACTTATGCTTGGTGCGATCGCAGGCGACATCGTGGGCTCGCGGTTCGAGGGAGAGCCCGCGCCGCAGGGTGATTTCGCGCTGTTCCATCCGCAGTGCCAATTCACGGATGATACCATCTGCACCCTGGCCGTGGCCGACGCACTGTTGGGCGATCGCGACTTCGCCGCCAGCCTGCGCGCCTTTGTGCAGGTGCATCCCCGGCGCGGTTACGGCGGCATGTTCCTGAACTGGGCGTTCGCCGAAGATGCTCCGGCCTACGGCAGCTGGGGGAACGGCGCCCCGATGCGGGTGGCCGCCGTCGGCTGGCTGGCACGCGACGAGGCCCAGGCCCTCGACTGGGCGGAAGCGCAGTCCATCGTAACCCACAACCATCCCGACGCCGTTGCCGGCGCCCAGGCCGTCGCACTGGCCATCCTGCTGGCGCGATCAGGCGCGCCGCGCGCCGACATCCGCCGGCGCATCATTGCCGATTTCGGCTATGACCTGACGCCCGAGCGGGCGTGGGCCGGTGGCGGGTTTGATGTCTCGGCCGCCGGTACGGTCCCGCCGGCGCTCACGGCCGCCCTGGAAACAGACAGCTGGGAAGCGGCGGTGCGCACGGTCATCTGCCTGGGCGGCGATACCGATACACTCGCCTGTATTGCCGGGTCGGTCGCGGAAGCCATCCACGGCCTTCCCCCTGACATCGCCGATACCGCGCAGCGTTACCTGACGCCGGATCTGACTGACGTCATCGCGCGGTTTGCTGCCGCGACCCATCGCTGAAAGCTCGTCTCTTCTTCAGCAGCCGAGCTTCTGCGCCAGGTCGACGAAACTATCGGCCGGGATATCGACAACGCTGGAATCGGCAGCCAGGTCGGTCTTTTGATCCGGGCCGTGCTCGGTCGGGCGCGCAACGAAGGCTGTGCCCAGCCCCTGCGCCTTGGCAGCCTTCAGGTCACCATTGTGCGCCGCCACCATCAGTACCTGCGATGGCCTCAGGTCGAGCATGCGGCAGGACGCCAGGTACGCCTCCGGTGCCGGCTTGTAGGCACGCGCCGTTTCGGCGCCCAGCACGCAATCCCACGGCAGGCCAGCGCGTTTGGCCATGTTGACCATCAAGGCGATGTTGCCGTTGGAGCAGGGCGCGATGATGAACCTGGACTTCAGCCGCGTCAGCCCGGCGACGACGTCAGGCCACGGATCGAGCCGATGCCAGGCGCGGTTCATGTGATCGATATCCGCCTCGCTCAAACCCTTGATGCCGAACTCGCCGATCAGGCGCACCAGGCTCTCGCGATGCAGCACGTCGAGGACGGTGAACGGGCGCCGTCCGCTGCGCACCTCTTCCATGCCGGGCTGATAGAGTTTGCGCCAGGCCACGGCAAAGGCCAACCAATCGACGCCCGTGATCTGCTTGCTGGCGGCGAACGCCGCGAGATCCTTGCTGACGCTGGTGCGCCAATCGACCACGGTGCCGAAGACGTCGAAGATGCAGGCCTTGATATCGGCGGGCATGGTTTCCCTCATTCAACGATGGTGCCGTCGATCAGGGACCAAGTCGGGCCGCGTGTCGAGGGTCTCTATGGGCACGCAGAAATGCATCAGGAGTGTCTTGTAGAGGTGCCCGCCGGAATTGAACCCCTCTCTGGATCGTTTCATGGCCCTTGGCGAAACAGAGCATTGAGCGTGCCAGCAGACGCTGCCTCGCCAAGGCCATCGAACGTACCGGTGTGCGCGATGTCACCAGCCGCCTTCATGAAGGCACCCCAGGCGACACGCGCCAGCGCGCCGCCGACCGAGATGCGGCGCACGCCCAGATCTTCGGCCTGGCGCGCGCTGATACCGGGTGACCCGACCAGCAGATTGAACGGCTTGGGCGCCACGGCCTTCACCAGCGCCGCAATTTCGTCCGGCGCGCGGACACCAGGCGCATAGAGGCAGTCGGCACCAGCTTCGGCGTAGGCGACCAGACGCCGGGTGCTTTCGGCCAGTGGCTCCGGGTGATTGACCAGCCAGCATTCCGCACGGCCCGTCAGCACGACCGGCAAGCCGCTCGCGTCGATCGCCGCGCGCGCCGCCCTGATGCGCTCGACCGCCAACGGCAAGTCATAGAGCGGCCGCGCCTTGTCACCGGTGTTGTCCTCGATCGACAGGCCGGCAACGCCGGCGTCGACGCACAGGCGCACGCTGTCGTGCACGCCCTGCGGATCATGCGCATATCCCGACTCGAAGTCCGCATTGAGCGGCAGCGTGGTGCCGGCGGCCATCGTGCGGATATGCGCTAGCATCTCCTCGCGCGACACCGCCCACTCGAAGTCGGGCTTGGCGACGCTGAAGGCGTAACCGAGGGACGTGGTGGCCAGCGCCTGGAAGCCGAGGCTTTGCAGATAGGCGGCGCTGCCGAGATCCCACGGGTTGGGCATGACGAACAGCCCGCGCTCATGCAGGGCGCGGAAGCGCGCGATCTTGTCGGCCTGGGTCATGACCCCTCCATGTGCATCATCATTTCGAGTTTAGCGGAAGACATTGACCCGATGGTTCGCGACATACCGAACCAAACATGGTGACGATCAAAGGGTGGCGGTGCGTCGATCGCGGGAGATCCCTCGCTTCGCTCGGGATGACAGGAACCGCGGCGTGACGGCGCCTCGGGATGACGGCGTCTACGCGATCTCGGGAGCCGGCGTCACCGCCTCGACGTCGAGTGTGAACAGCTCCTGCGGGCGGGCCACGCCGCGCAGCGCATAGCGGCCCAGCGACACCAGCTCGGTGCGACGGGGCCCGCATTCGATGGCGAAGGCCGATGAAACGATGACCTTCTGATCAAGTGTATGGCTGAGCGCCGCAATGCGTGACGTCTCGTTGACCGCCGTTCCCAGCACCGTGAAATCCAGTCGCGTGGCGCTGCCGAAATTGCCATACAGCACCTCGCCCACGTGCAACGCCAACGTGACCTCCGTCACTGGCAAGCCCGCGGCGCGACGCGACGCCTTCAGCGCGTCGACCCGTCGCGTCATGGCGCGTGTCGCATCGAGCGCCCGGCCACAGGCACCGAACGGGTCGTCATCGCGAAAGATTGCGAGGATGCCGTCGCCGATGAATTTGAGGACGTCGCCGCCGTGCGTCTCAATCGCCTCGACGACGATCTCGGCGTAGGCGTTGAGCAGCGCCAACATCTGATCGGCCGGGATCTCGTCGGCGACGCGTGTGAAGCCGGAGAGGTCACTCGACCAGATCACAGCATGGATCGATTCGGCTTGCCCGCGCACGATGTTGCCGGCCAACACGCGTTCGGCGGCGTCAGTACCGAGATAGGTAGTCAGCAGCGTGCGTCCGATTAGGGCCATGCGCTGGGCATGCAGGGCGAGCGCAAGCGCCGACATGACACCACGCAGAAGCCCGAGGTGCTCGTCGCTGAAGCCGGCGGGACTGTCGGTGGCAAAGGAGGCGTAGACCTCTTCCACCTGACCAAAACACAGCAGCCCGCCGAACGTTACCACCGTCGCGAGGTAGTCGGTTGCGCCCTGCTGTTTCAGGTCGGGGAGAACCGGGAAGCGCGCGACTGTTGCCGGGTCGTCGAGCTTCAGCCGCAGCTCCGTGGCGCCAGACTGGATCATCGCGTAGAACGGGCTGGTTCGCCATTCGTCGGCAGGCACACTGCCGTCGCCGCGCAAGACATCCGTGTCGACGATCGGGTCCCCGCGTCGCCAGCGCAGGATGCGCGCCGCCAGGGTTGGATGCAGAACATCCGATCCGATGAACACCCGAAAGACCGGCACGCCCGCGGCCTGCAACCGCTCGCAAAAGCCGTAGAGCAATGCGACATCGCCGATGCCGCGCAGACCCTCGGCAGTCAGCCAGTCCTGGACGGACAGCGATGATGACGTTTCCGACATGCGGTGATGCTAGCACGATCGCCCGATCAGGCTCACGCGTCGACACGCCGGACCGGATTGGTGCGATCATATATGTTCATTGATTACTTAAAGCAGAACAGATAATAGATTGTGAAGGTCCGCAGAGGGAGGATGTCATGAACGACGCCACCACCGTGCTGGTCACGGGCGGGTCGGGCTTCATCGGCGCCTGGTGCATCATCGGGCTTCTACGGCGCGGCTATCGCGTGCGCGCAACCGTACGTGACCTGAAGCGCTCGGCCGAGGTGCGTGCCATGATCGCGACTGAGATCGATCCGGCCGATCGGCTGACCCTGGTCGCCGCCGATCTCGGGGACGATCGGGGCTGGAATGACGCCGTGCGGGATTGCAGCTTCGTGCTGCACGTCGCCTCGCCCTTTCCACCGGCGCAGCCGCGCGATGCCGATGAGCTGATCGTGCCGGCCCGCGACGGCGCACTGCGCGTCCTGCGCGCCAGCGTCGCTGCCGGCGTGAAGCGCGTGGTGCTGACCTCATCGACGGCAGCAGTCACGTATTGCCGGCAGACGCCGCGGCCGAATCCGCTGACGGAGGAACATTGGACCGACCCGACGCATCCGGAGGCCACGCCGTACGTTCAATCCAAGACCATCGCCGAGCGTGCAGCGTGGGATTTCATGCGCGACCATGGCGATGCCATGACGTTGAGCGTGGTCAATCCATCCGCCGTGCTCGGGCCCGTGCTGGGTCGCGACTTCTCGTATTCCGTGCAGATCGTCGAGCGGTTGATGAAGGGCGATCTGCCCGGCTCGCCGCGATTGGGGTTTCCCATGGTCGATGTGCGCGACATCGCCGATCTGCACATCAGCGCCATGACGGCGCCCGAAGCGGCGGGGCAGCGCTTTATCGGTTCCGGTCCGTTCATGTGGATGGCCGACGTGGCGCGTGTGCTGAAAGCCCAGCTTGGCCCCGAGGCCCGCAGGGTGCCGACACGCACGCTGCCGAGCTGGCTGGTCAAGCTCGTGGCCTTGGTCGACTCCGGGCTACGTCCCGTAGTGAACGAGCTCGACAAGCAACGCAACTACGCGTCAGACAAGGCCCGCCAGACGTTGGGATGGACACCGCGCCCGATCGAGGACTCCATCGTCGATTGCGCCCGCAGCCTGATCAAGCATGGCGTTGTGCGGACGGGGTAGGGCTGCATACGGCGCTCGACATGCGCGCCGTCATCCCGAGCGCAGCGAGGGATCTCCTGCGATCAGCGCACTGTACGTCATTCGCCGGAGATCCCTCGCTGCGCTCGGGATGACGGCAGGCCTTAGCGCCGGCGCGTCAGGCGCTCGACGAGGTCGTCCATCTGGTCGAAGTTGTCCATCCAGATCGTGAGCTGGGTTTGTTCGGCGGGACCCGTCACGTCGATGGACACCTTGAGTCCCAAAGCCTCTTCGATCGATCGCTCCAAGCCGCGGGTCTCAGCGGTCTTGCCTTTGCTCGGAGCCGACGTTGCCGGCGCACCGGTACCGCGCGCCGCCTCCGGCCGCCCGGCGTCCGTCCAGGCCGGCGGCAGGCCGCGGCCATCCCAACCGGCTTTGCGTGCTTCCTTGGCATCGGCGGCCAGCTGCTCCGCGCGCCGTGCCGTCAATTTCTTGCTGATGATGTAGTCGGCCAGGACCGCCGGATCGGGCGTGCCGATCAAGGCACGCGCATGGCCCATGTCCAGGCGGCCTTGCTCGACATGGGCCTGCACGGCCGCCGGCAGTTCCAGCAAGCGCAGGATATTGGCGACGTGGCCACGGCTCTTGCCGATGATCTGGGCCAGTCGCTCCTGGGTGTGATGAAACTCGTCTACGAGCCGGCGATAGGCACGCGCTTCCTCGATCGGTGTCAGGTCGGCACGCTGCACGTTCTCGATCAGCGCGATCTCCAGGACCTCGCGATCATCGAGCGTACGCACGACGACAGGAACATCGTGCAGCTGCGCCTGCTGTGCCGCCCGCCAGCGGCGCTCGCCTGCGACGATCTCATAGCGATTCGCCGCGTCGGGCGCAGGCCGCACCAGCAGCGGCTGCACCAGCCCATGGGCCTTGATGCTGTCGGCCAGCTGCGCGATGTGCGCCGGATCGAAGATCGTGCGCGGCTGGAACGGACTGGGCTTCAGCCAGGTGATCGGGATCGTCGTGACGCCTGGGCCCGACGCGGCCGCGGCGGGCGCTGCCGGCTCGGACGACGGCGTGCTCGGTGATGATGGCGGCGGTGGCGGCGCGACCTGGACGTCATCGCCCAGCAGCGCCGCGAGCCCGCGTCCCAGCCCTCGCGGCTTGGGTTCCTTGGTCATGGCATCCATCTCATCGAGACACGTTCTAGTTGTAGATATGAACTAGGCCGCCTGGGGCCGTGCCGGCACGCCGCTGCGCCGACGATGCAAGAGCTCGCTTGCCAGGAGAATGTAGGCCTGTGAGCCAGTACAGGTATGGTCATAGAGCAGGACGGGCAGGCCGTGCGACGGCGCCTCGGAAACCCGGACGTTGCGCGGGATCGTCGTGCCGAACACGACGTCAGCAAAATGACCGCGCACGTCGCGCTCGACCTGCTGCGCCAGCGTATTGCGCCGATCCATCATGGTCAGGATGACGCCGGCGATATACAATTTTGGGTTGAGTGCCTTGCGAACACGCTCGATCGTCCGGGTCAGCTGACCCAGTCCTTCCAGGGCGAAGAACTCACATTGCAGTGGGACCAGAACAGCCTCGGCCGCCACCAGCGCGTTGACGGTCAGCAGACCCAGCGACGGGGGACAGTCGATCAGCAGAACGTCCCAGTGATTGAGCTTGCCGTCCAGCGCTTCCCGCAGCCGGAACTCGCGATGCTCGAGGTCGATCAGTTCCAATTCTGCACCGGCCAGGTTGACGCTGGCGGGCACCACTTCCAGGTTCGGGATTCGGGTTGCCGCAATAGTTTGCGGTAGCTGCGCGAAACCACACAGCAGCTCGTAGGTTCCCGTCCCACGGGCACCAACGTCAACGCCGAGACCCGTCGATGCATTGCCCTGGGGATCGAGATCCACCAGCAGCACCTTCTGGCCGACGGCAGCCAACGCCGTGGCCAAGTTGATTGCCGTGGTCGTCTTACCGACGCCGCCTTTTTGGTTGGCAACGGCATACACACGGGGAGGCGGCAGAGTCACCGCCGCAGTGGGTAGGGCCGAGACGGAGGCAGAGGAGGGGGCGTCGGCCATCAGCGCTGTGGATTGAGGTGGCAGGCAGTCAGGAGAGACTTATCATTTCGTGTTTGAGGACAGCAAGGACACTAGCCGTAGTAGGACGGTGGGAACCGCGTGCCCAGCGGCGGCACGGCGCTCAGCGTCGGGATCGCAGGCGGGCGACCCTCAGGATCGCGGCATCCGGCGCCGTCACACTGGGCACGCGGTCTATGGTCATCATCCAGGAGCGCTGCGCGTCGGTCAATTCGTCGTCGAGGCCTTTGCCCTTGTGGAAAAGGCAAATAGTGGGGTCAGTTACGAATTTATGAGCCCAATCCAAAAGTTTCGGCAGGGGCGCCAGAGCCCTGGCTGTGATGACGTCAGCCGGACCGACGGTAGCGGCTTCGATCCGTTGGTTGATGACAGTGGCGTTGGGCGCCGCACGGCGGGCCACCTCCCCGAGAAAGGTCGACTTGCGGACGTCGGACTCGATGAGCCTGACGTTCAGATCCGGGCGCGCGATGGCAAGAGTGAGCCCGGGAAAGCCCGCCCCAGACCCCAAATCGGCGAGATTCCGCGCTTCCGGTGGGATCAGTGGCAGTACCTGCAGGCTATCGAGGACGTGGCGGCCCCAGACGTCGTCTACTGTACTGCTCGCAATCAGGTTGATCGCGCGCTGCCATTTCAGGAGCGCATCGACGTGTAGGCCCAGGCGGTGCCAGACGTCATCAGGGAGGTGCAGTCCCATCCCGACCGCCGCATCGATCGCTTCTTCGCGCGTCATTGTTCCACGTGAAACAGTCTCGCCCGCAGAGGGTTTTAGAGGGTTTGCCACCTCAGGCGAAGTGGAACGAGTGCGCCGCGCGGCGCGGGTCTGGGAGCGTATTTCCCTGCCTATGAGGAACGGTGCCCGAGGCGCGGATGGGGGATGCCGCAGCACGGCCGACGTTCGATGGGAGGCGCGTTGAAGCACGCCTCCCGACGCTCGGCGCCGCCTGGGTGGAAACGTTACTCAGCATGGTCTCACCGACCGGACCGTTTCGATCACGCCGTCATCCCGAGAGTTTGTGATTTACCTTCCCCGCTTGCGCAGGGCGGCCCAGGAAAAAGCCTTCATGATGAGCACCGGTGAATGCTTCGCATGAAGGCGGCGCACGACGACGGTCCGAAACGCTTCATGGTTCGACAAGCTCGCCATGAAGCGTTTCTGCAGCGGAAAGCGGGAGGAAGGTAAAGATAACTGACTCCGGGCGCAGCGAGGATCTCTCGGGAAGGGGGATCCCTTTCATTGGAGGTTCTCGCCCCGCTTCAGAATGGCGACGCCCCATGAAACCGACGTGGGCCCCAGATCCCTGCGCGGATCGGTGCCACCTGAAACGGCGCTGCGCAGGCCACATTTGACCGTCGATGAATTGGGCCGCGCTTCGCTCGCCAGCGCTCGACTGAAGCGCCGCAGCGAATTTCCTGCCCGGAACGAATTCGCCGGGCACCATCGCCTGCTGGGGGCCGCTACCACCACATGGCCGACGTACCGTCGACCACAGCGCCGTCCCGGGCGCATTGTTTCACGTGGAACATTCTATCCCGAGGCCGCCGCAGTTTCCGTCGCGACCTCTGCTTGCCATCCCGGCAATCTGATCGGACTACCGCACGTTCCTTTACTCGCTTGAGGCCATTGTGTTGGTCGATTTCGGATGAACCGCTCCACCATCCGCTGACCGCTGACCGCTTCCTCGCGCAGGAAACCTCAGAAACCCAAGGGTATGCGATGTTTCACGTGGAGCAATTGCCGCGCAGCGCACACAAAGGGCATCCAGCTGTTTCACGTGGAACACGCTCTCACACACCGCCATCGGGTGGATCGTCAGTAGCCCGCACACCGTCGTCAAGCGTAGCGAAAGCGGACTCCGTTTACAGGAGGTCTATCGCTGCGCCGGGGACGACAATCTGATGGCTGGTAGCACCGTCCTTCCGCGCGAAGCGAGGACGGACGTTCTAGGCAGCGCGTGCCTGACGGCGAACGTGCTTGAGCAGTGCCACCAGGGCGGCCGGGGTCACGCCTGCGATCCGCGCGGCTTGCCCGAGTGTTGCCGGCCGTTGCGTCACGAGCTTGTGGCGAATTTCGGCGGACAGGCTCCCAATCGCCCCGTAGTCGAGATCGGCCGGCAGCTGCAGGGCCTCGTCGCGCCGGTAGGCATCGATGTCGGCCTGCTGCCGGTTCAGATACCCCTGATAGAGCGCGTCAATCTCGAGCTGCTCGGCGACGGCCGGCTTGATACTGGCCAGTGCCGGCCACACCGCCGAGAGCCGAGCAACCGACATGCCGGGATACGCCAGCACGTCAGCCGCGGTCCGCACGACTCCGTCCTGGTTGACGGCAATTCCATGCTTCACTAGCGACGACGGGCTCATGGCCAGGGACTGCGCCATCGCCCGTGCCGCGTCGAGCGCTTCCATCTTGTTCGTGTAAGCGATCTGCCTGCTCTGGCCAACACAGCCGACAGCCAGACCCAGTGGCGTCAGCCTCTGATCGGCATTATCAGCCCGCAGCTTCAGGCGATATTCAGCGCGCGACGTGAACATCCGGTAAGGCTCAGGCGCACCCTGAGTCACCAGATCATCGACCATCACGCCGATGTAGGCGTCGGCGCGATCAAGCACGAACGCATCGGCAGCGGGCCGTCCTGCCGCCCGCAACGCGGCATTGATCCCGGCCATGATGCCCTGCGCCGCAGCCTCTTCGTATCCGGTCGTACCGTTGATCTGCCCGGCCAGGTACAGCCCCGCGATGCGGCGCGTTTCCAGACTCGGCCACAGCTCGCGGGGATCGACATAGTCGTACTCGATCGCATAGCCTGGACGCAGCATCACAGCGCCAGACAACCCCGGGATGGTCTTCAAGATCTCCAGCTGGACATCGCGCGGCAGCGACGTCGAGATTCCGTTGGGGTAAACTGTGATATCGTCGATCCCCTCCGGCTCGAGGAAAATCTGATGCCGTTCCCGCTGGTTGAAGCGAACTACCTTGTCCTCAATTGAAGGACAATAGCGCGGTCCAGTGGAGTCGATCTGCCCCGAATACATCGGCGCCCGATGGAGGTTCGCCTGGATCAAGGCATGCGTCGCCGGAGTCGTGGAAGTAAGGAAACAAGAAATCTGCGGGACCGCGATCGTCGATGTCAGATAGGAGAAGGGCAGTGGCGGGTCATCGCCCTTCTGCTCCTCCAGCGCGGCCCAGTCGATGGTGCGGCCGTCCAACCGCGGCGGCGTGCCGGTCTTCAACCGTCCCAGCCGAAAGCCGAAACGGGACAACGTGGCCGCGAGGCCCGACGACGGCGGCTCCAGGGAATCCCACGACGCCGCCGCGGCTGATGCCGGCAGATCGGCAGGACCGCCATGGCTGCGCTGGCCCCGTGCCCGCCCAGCGGGAATCTTGACCTCGCCGCAATGGATGAGCCCACGCAGGAACGTGCCGGTCGTCACCACGACCGCCCCGCCGGCGATGCGAACACCGGATGCCGTCAGCACATCACAGGCCCGGCCAGTCGGATCGAGGAGCACGTCCTCAACGCCGTCGGCGTGAATATCGAGGTTCGCCTGCTCGGCCAGCAGCGCCTGCACGGCCTGGCGATAAAGCGCACGGTCAGCCTGCGCCCGCGGACCGCGCACCGCCGGTCCCTTGCTGGCATTGAGCATGCGGAACTGGATCCCGGCGCGGTCGATGGCCCGCGCCATCACGCCGTCCAGTGCGTCGATTTCGCGTACGAGATGCCCCTTGCCGAGGCCGCCGATCGCCGGGTTGCACGACATTTCGCCGATGGTCGCGGGGTCGTGCGTAACCAGGAGCGTACGCGCACCCATGCGCGCAGCAGCAGCAGCAGCCTCGGTGCCGGCATGGCCGCCGCCGATCACGATCACATCATAGGAAGTCCGCAAGGGTGCGCCGTCCGTCATCCGGCGCACAGTGGGAATCCCGCTCAGCGAGTCAAGCTGTACGTGGCCGCACATCGCGAGCGTCGCAAGGGATCTCTCGCGAATGACGCATTGTGCGCCTTCCTCAGAAGATCCCTCGTGACGCTGACGATCTGCGTGTACGTCGCCTTACGTATGCAACCAGCCTACGTGCGCCGAAACCAAATCGCCCAGGCGGCCACGAGCATCGGCAGCCCCAGCGTCACCCATGACAGCGCGTCCCACACACCATCCTCGAGCAAGGCCGAGACCAGGCCGATGATCGTGGCGATGGCCAGCACCAGCGGTATGCCGAAAATGCGTCGCAGCGACAGAGCCGACTCGGAGGCGGAGCGCATCGTCATCGTCCGGCCCTCACGGGCTGCTCGTCCTGCGCCAATGCTGCCAACCGCACATCCACCGACACGCCGCGGCGCGCGAGCCAGAGATAAAGGCCGCTGCCCAGCACGACGATCGAGATGATGTCGAGCAGTGCCCACACGATTTTCAGCGGCAGGCCGCCATAGTCGCCGAAATGCAGCGGCTGCGAGACCAGCAACGCCGTGATGTACCACGGCATCTTGCGCGTATCTGTCAGGCCGGCAGTCTGCGCATCGACCAGCACCGGCTGAATGAGGCGCTTGGTCAGCGGCTCCTCGCCGCGCATGGCCACCATGTAGTGGTGACCGCTGCTGAACAAGGTGCCCGGAAAGGCGACGAAGCTCGGCCGCATGCTCGGCGCCGCCCCTTGCGCGGTGATCATCGCCTTGTCCAATGATCCCGGCTTGTCGATCGGCGGCTGACCGGCATAGGGCTTCACCATGTCGCCGAGCTGATCGAAACGCCAGATCTGGATCAGCAGGTCGGCCCAGGTGTTGATCACCCCGGTCGCGCCCACGACGAGCACCCAGCCCACGGTCACGACACCCAGCAGGTTGTGCAGATCAAGCCACCGGGTCCGGGTCGCCTTCTCCTTGCGCACGGTGCCGAACGGCAGCTTGCGCATGAACGGCGCATAGAGCACCACGCCCGACACGATCGCGACCACGAACAAGATGCCCATCAGGCCGAGGAACAGCTTGCCGGGCAGGCCGGCAAACAGGTCCACGTGCAGGCTCAGCATGATGTCCATGAAGCCGAGCCGGTTGCCCGGCTCCATTAGAAGCTCGGCCGTCCGCGCATCGAAGATCATCACCTGGCTCTTGTCGAACGGCTCGACCAGACTCTTGGCGATGTTGACGATCACGACGTTGGGCTCGTCCTGATCCCACACCACGAACTGCACGACCTGGCCCGGCCGTCGTGCCAGCCCGGCAGCGATGATCCTGTCGAGGCTGGCCTTGGGCGTGTCCGCCGCCATCGCCGGCGGCTCCGGCTTGTCGCCCAGCAGGTGCTCAATCTCCTCATGGAAGATCAGCGGCAAGCCGGTGACGCACAACAGCAACAGGAAGGCCGTGCACACCAGGCTCGACCACTTGTGCACCCAAGACCACTTGCGGATTGCACCCGGGCTCATCGCACGGCCTCTCGATCAGAATGTCGCCTGCACGCCCACGCCAAACCAGCGCGGGCGCAGAATATTGGCCTCGTCGACCGCGCCAAACGGCCAGATCGCCACCGGCTTTCCCGAATTGAACAGGTTGTTCACGAAGGCAAAGATACGGGCGTTGCCATAAGTGAAGCCTGCCTGCGCGTTGACCACGACATAGGGATCGACGCGGCCGCGCGGATTATTCGGCTGAGCCGTGTTCGCATTGGCGCTGGAGTAGTACGACGAGGAGTAGCGGGCATCGACGCTCATGTCGAAGCCGCTGCTGTGCTTATAGCTGGCGCCGGCCGTGGCCGTGAATTTCGGCGACCGCGGCAGCGCCTCGCCCTCGATCCCTGAGCTGGGATACTTCAAGATCTGCGTCTTCAAGAGACCGATCTCGCCAAACAGTTCCAGCCCCGGCAGCACCAGCCAGCGTGCGCCAAACTCGGCGCCGTACGTCTCGACAGACTTGGCGTTGCGGATCACGGTCGAGACCGGGCTGAGCGCAAACGGAAGCTGCATGTCCTTGTAGCGCGAGTAGAAGACGTTGCCGGTCAGCTGCAGCCGCTTGTCGAACAGCTCGGCTCGCGCATAGGCCTCGTAGTTCCAGACATATTCCGGCTTGTAGGCGTAGCTGACGAAGGGCACGTTGAAACTGACGCCAGCGCCGCCGCCGTTGTAGCCCCGCGACACCGTGGCGCCGACAGTCAGTTCGTTGGTGGCGTGCCAGGCAACGCCAAACTTGGGCAGAAACTCGGTGTAGGTTTCCTTGAAGTCCACGTCGAACACGGGTGCGATGCCGCCGACGCGCCGACGGTGCTCCCGCTCCAGACGGCCGCCCAGCGTCAGATCGAGATTGCCGAGCACCCGCAGCGTTGCTTCGCCATAAACCGCGAACGTCGTCGTTCGATCATCCCATCGGTTGAACCCGTTGAAATTCAGCCAGTCGTCCTGGTTGGCGCGGAAGAAATAGAGGCCACCGAAGCCCTTCAGGCGCCCGTCCATGCCAGTGAATTGCAGGCGCGGCTCGGCCAGGAACTCGCGGCTGTGGACGTAGGCCGGTCCATCCGACAGCTCCGCGACCAGCCGCTTCACCTTCACATCGGCCAGCGAGAACGTGTTGTGGAAGGTCAATGTGTCGGAAATCTTCCACGTCGTTTCCGCAACACCGCTGGTCGCGGTCGGCTGGAACACCGGCATGTCAGGCGTCGACGGGTTGTGGTCGCGGTAAGGCGCCTTTACGATGTCGGTCTGCGGACCGCGATAGTCCTGGTGCGTGACGGTGATCAGCGTCGAGAAGCCCGGCAGCGCCTCGGGCTGGATCAGCACCTTGCCGCGCACCGCCAGCGACCGGTAGTCACCCGGATCCTTGGCACCACCGAAGCCCTGAAAATTCACGAAGCTGTCGTAGGCCTTGTAGTCAACGGCCAGACGAAAGGCGAGTTCGTCCTTGATCAGCGGCGCCGACGCGACGGCCGAGTACTGCTGCTGGTTCTGGTTGCCGAAAATCACGCGGCCGCCGATCTCGGTTTCGGTCAGCGACGGGTCGCGGGTCTTGACCACCACGGCGCCGGCAATGGAATTGCGCCCCTGCAACGTGCTCTGCGGGCCGCGGAATACCTCGACGCGCTCCACGTCCCACAGCGAGAGATCACCGAAGATCGCCTCGTTGAAGCTGAGCGGCCGGCCGTCCACGGTGTAGGTGATACGCGGCCGGATGCCTCCGACGAAGGCATCGACACCTTGCGCGGGTCCGGTGCCATCGAGGCCGCGGATCGCCGGCGCCAGGTTGTTGGCCTCGGTCGACACGACGTTGGGGATACGCGCCATCACGTCGTTGGTGCTGGCAACGCCGGGCCGTTTGCGGTCGATGTCGGACGGACCGAAGACGCTGACGCTGCTGGCCGTGTCGCGCAGCGAGCGTTGCACCTTCTCGCCGGCCACCGTGATCGGGGCCAGCGTGGTGAGATCGGGCGCAGAAGCCTGCACCTTTTCGAGTGTCGCGGCGCGCGGGCCCGTGAAGCGGGCGAGCAGCCCGGAGCCCGCTACCAGCCGCGTCAATGCCTCCTGGGGACCCAGGTTGCCCGATACGCCCGCCGACTGCAGGCCGGCCGTGAGACGGCTGTCGTAGAGAACCTGCACGCCCGTGGCCGCCGCGTAGGCAGCCAGCGCCGAATCCAGGGACTGAGCGGGAATGTTGAACTGCTGCGCCTGCGCAACCAGAGGCGGCGTAGGGGCCGGCGACGTTGTGGCCGGCGACTGGGCGCCTGCCGGACCTGCCGCCACCCCGGCCGATACCGTCAAGAGGAGCAGGGTGAGTGGCCACCGTCCCGATACCGCTGTGCCTGCCGCCCTGCGGACGCGTCGCCCGGCCGCTCCCGTCCTCGTCGTTCTGCTCATCGGTCCCCCAAAAGCCCGCACCGTTGCAGCCCATGTCGCGAATGCGAATAGGTCTTACTTTCATGGACGTGCGGAGACACCCGGGACCGAATCACGCCGGTGAACTTTTTTTGCCGCTCCTATCGCAGGATGACCATGCCTGCCGGCAGGTAGGTTGCCTGCAGGCCCAGGCTGCGCTCGATGTGCGCCAGGGCCTCGTCGAGGCGATCAAGGTGGAAGACGCCGGTCACCTTCCGCTGGGCGGCTGCATCGCTGTCGATCCAGATCCGGCCGCGCCGATAGCGGTTGATCTCGTCGACGACGTAGCCCAGCGGGCGGTCGCGAAACATCAGCATACCCCCGCGCCAGGCATTTTCCGCTGCAACATCGATCCGCGTCCCGGCGCGCAGCCCGTTGCCGTCGTATGTCACGGCGCCGCCGGCCGTCAGGCGCACGTTCGATCCGGCCGAGACCGCCACGGTGCCTTCCTCGCAGATCACCCGGATGGTCTCACCCCGACACCGCACGGCGAAAAGCGTGCCGGTGGCTGTTGTTGTCCCGGCGCCGGCACCGACGACGAATGGGCGCGCGTCCCGCGCTACGGCAAACGATGCCTCGCCCTCAACCAGCGCGATCCGGCGTTGCTCCGGCGTATAGCTGACAGACAAACTGGTGCGCGTGTTCAGGGTGGCAACGCTGCCGTCCGGCAACGTTACCTGCTTTCGCTCGCCGGTCGCGGTGTGATGATCGGCCAGCCAGCCGTTAACCGTCGGCAGATAACCCAGACCGGCGCCCGCGACCACGACCGTGGCAGCGCCAGCGGCCAGTGCCGCGCCGGCCATGACCGCACGCCGACCATAGCATCGCGTCTGCGGCATGCCGGCCGTTGTCGTCAGCGCCGCGGCGGCGCCGGTGCGCTTCCACAACAGAGCGGCGGCGCGGAACGCTGCATCATGCGCGGGACTGCGCCGCCGCCAGGCCGCCAGTGCATCGGCGTCCGCCTGCGTCGCCGCGCCGGAGGTGAGACGCACAACCCAGGCGCGCGCCTCGCGCGCCAAAGCGGCATGATCTGGAGTATCCGACATGAAACTCGATCGCTTCCCCGC